>NZ_JBSGBK010000085.1:0-35977 GCF_053601215.1 Amycolatopsis sp. NPDC004772 | reverse complement strand
TTTTTGTTTGGATACCAGTTGGTGTGTGTGCCGGTCTGCGGGTGTTTGTTTTGGGGAGGGGTGTTTACCCACCCGCCTTGCCACTCACGACGCGTCAGCGGTAGACCTCGAACTCGTAGATCCGGGCCGCGCCGTTGCCGTCGTTGGCCGGGGTGGTGACGTTCAGCTTCACGTACCGCGCCGACCGGGTCGCGATCGGGTGATACGTGCGGCTCGCCCGCGAACCGGTGACGGAGGCGACCGTCGTCCACGACGAGCCGTCGGCCGACGTCTGGATCGTGAACGCGCCGGTGTTCCAGCCGGTGGTCTCCCCGCCGAGGCCGGCGTGCTTGACCACGAACGCCGACACGTTCTGCGCCGAACCGAGGTCGACCTGCAGGTACTTCGTCGCGGCCGTGGTGCAGAACTTGCTGTTGTTCGCCAGGCTGCCGTCGACGGCCTTGGCGGCAGTCTCGGCCGAATTGCAGGTGGCGGAGCCCGTCGCCGCCTTGCCCAGTGCCAGGTTCGTCCCGAGCTCCGGCGCGGCGGGCGGCGGTGTGAACCCGTCGTTGTACGACGGCGGGACATCCGCGGTACCCGTACCCCAGGCGCTCGGCGACGAACCCATCGTGTAACCCAGCGTGGCCGCGCCCGCGATGTCGCCGTAGCGGATCCACGACTTCGTCGTCGAGACGCCGTTTACGCTCACGCTCTGCACGTACTGGGCGCCCTGGCCCGCACCACTCCCAGTGATCTGGATGGTCCCGGACGGCCGGATGATCGACGCCGCCGGGAAGAGCGGGCCGTGCAGGGCCAGGACGTCCGCGCCCGGCGTGGCCGGGTACATCCCCAGCGCGGCGAAGACGTACCACGCCGAGGTGGCGCCGAGGTCGTCGTTGCCGGGCAGGCCGCCCGGGCCGGTGGTGAACGACTCGTTCATCACCCGCCGCACCGCCGAGCTGGTGCCCTGCGGGTGAGCGGCGTAATTGTACGCCCACGGCACGCCGTGCTCGGGCTCGTTGCCGATGTAGAAGTACGGCTGGGTGAGCCCGCCGTTGAGCTGGGTGAAGTGGTGGTCCAGCCGCTGGACGGCGGTCTGGCGGCCGCCCATCAGGTTGATCAGGGCCTGGTAGTTGTAGGGCACCATCCAGGTGTACTGCGACGGGTTGCCCTCGGTGTAGCCGCTGTTGCTCGACGGCACGACCGGCCACGCCCAGGTGCCCGTGCTGCCGCGCGGCTGGATGTAGCCGGAGTCAGGGCCGAACACGTTCTGCCACCACTGGGCGCGCTGCATGTAGGTGTTGTACTTCGTGGTGTCACCGACGGCCTTCGCGAACTGCGCCACGGCGAAGTCCGACGCCGAGTACTCGAGCGAGTCCGACGGGTCCTCGTAGACGTAGTGCCGGCTCAGGTAGCCGCTTTCCCGGCCGCGGATCGCCTGTCCCTGCGTGGTGCCGCCACTGGCGCTCTTGTCCATCAGCGTCAACGCGGCCGCGGTGTCGAAGCCGCGGACCCCGAAGGCGTACATGCTGCCGACGATGATCGGGCCGGGGTCACCGGTCATCACGAAGTGCTCGTTGCTGTTGTGCGACCACTTGGGCAGCAACCCGCCCTGCTGGCCGTCCAGCACCATCGACTTCGCGATGTCGCTCGCTTCATTGGGCGCGACGAGCCCGATCAGCGCGGCCCACGACCGGTAGATGTCCCAGCCGGAGTAGTTCTGGTAGACGGTGTGGGACGCGGTGTGCACCGCCTGGTCGAACCCGCGGTACTGGCCGTTCGTGTCGCTGGCGATGTTCGGGTTCTGGAAGACGTGGTACAGCGCGGTGTAGAACTTCTGCAGGTCCGCGGTCGCCCCGCCGGTCACCTGGACGCGGTTGAGGACGGTGTTCCAGTTCGTGTCGGCCGAACTGCGGATCCCGGCGAAGTCGAAGCCGGGGCTTTCGGCGGCCAGGTTCGCCTGCGCGTTGGCGAGGCTGACGAACGAGATGCCGATCTTCGCCTGCACGGTCGTGTTGCTCGACGTGTCGAAGGTGACGTAGCCGCCGGAGTTCGTGCCGCTGGTGCTCGCGGAACCGGCGTTCACGGTGCCGCCGAGCCAGGTGCCGAACCCGCTGGGCGCGCGGTCGAACTGGATGACGTAGAAGATCTGGTACGTCTTCGACGAACCGCAGAACCCGCCGCCGGTCACCGAACCGGTGAGCTGGCTGCCGTTGATGGCGATCGACCCGCCGCGGCTGCCGGTGGCGCTGCGGCTGGTGTTGACGAGCAGCCGCGCGGACGTCGTGTTGGGGTAGGTCAGCTTCATGAAGCCGGACCGCTGGGTGGCGGACAGTTCGACGGTGGTGTTGTAGTTGTCGAGCTTGTTCTTGTAGTAGCCGGGCGCGGCCGACTCGCTGGCCTTGGTGTAGCGGCCCGCGTACCCGGTCCACCCGGTGCCCGGCGACGTCCCGATCGCGCCGGTGATCGGCAGCAGGCCGAGGTCTTCGTTGTTGGCGCAGCCGGCGCCGTTGAAGTGGGTGAGACTGAATTCTTCGATGCTCGTGTCGCTGTAGCGGTACCCCGACGGCGACGCGGTCGGGGTGTCCGGGCTGAACTGCACCATGCCGAACGGCACGACGGCGCCGGGGTAGGTGCTGCCGCCGGCACCCCCGGGCACCGGGTTGGGCGAGTTGCTGTTGTCGGTGCCGATGAAGGGATTCACGTACTGGGTGAGGGCGAGCGTCGCGGCGCCGGCTGGTGGCGCGGCCAGCCCCGCGCCGAGGAGCACCGCGGCGAGCGCGGCCGCGCGCGCCCGGCCGGCCAATGGTCTGGACATGACCCTTCCTCTCCTTGTCGCACGCATTCCCGCCGGGCGACAACGTTGTCGGGCAAGCAGAACGGGTGGTGACAACGTTGTCAGCACGGGGTGAGCCGCGCCGGCAACGTCCAGGGGGTCGAAGTGGTACCGGAACTCGGTGGCACGACATGGTGCCACGGAAGGGTCTGTGCACGGAAGCACCGAAAGTTCGTTGCGCGCCAAGCGGTTTCGCGACCGGACCACGCAGCCCCGGTGGACCACCCCGGCCCGGCGCTAGGACCGGGAGGTCACCCAGTGGTCGCCGAGCGGGGTCGTCGCCGCTTCGCCGTTCGTCAGGTCCGCCAGCCAGCCCGCGAACGCGTCACCCTCCCCCGGCGCCAGGCCGATCTCGAAGCGGGCCAGGTCGTCGAAGCGGGTCGCGTGGAGAAGGTACGGCGACGCGCGCAGGTCGTTCTCCAGCCGGCCCGCGCGGTCGTAGCGCACCGCCACTTCGACCAGACTGAGACGCCGGTGTTCTAGTACACCAACAACTTCCACAGCGTCCGAAACGGACTGACCGTACGCGCGGATCAACCCTCCCGCCCCCAGCAGGACTCCCCCGAAGTACCGCGTCACCACGGCGACCGTGTCGGTCAGCTCCCGGCGGCGCAGCACTTCCAGCATCGGCGTACCCGCCGTGCCCGCCGGCTCACCGTCGTCACTGGACCGCCGGGTTCGCCCATCCGGCCCCAAAACGAAGGCGTGGCAGTGGTGTCGCGCCCCCGGATCCGCGCGGCGGCGGGCCGCGATGAACTCGCGTGCGGCCTCTTCCGACGTCACCGGAGCGAGCGCGCAGAGGAACCGGGAGCGCTTGATCTCGATCTCGTGGACGCCGTCCCGAGCCACGGAGAGATAACGATCAGTCATCGAGCCAAGCCGCCATGCACCCAGCTTCCCACCTTGACCAGGGGTTCCACCAGCCGCCCCCGGCCACTTCGGACGGACGTTTCCGCAGGTCAGCGGCATTATAGCCCGCTCTACGGGAGACCCGGCCCGACATATGGGACTACCCCGGGGGACGTCAACGCATGCGTGGCATTTCCCACCCGGGCGCAACGACGTATGTCGATAACAGCGAATTCACACTATCGTCATAAGACCCGGCGAACCCGGGAGTAACACCGCGCGCTCCGGACGGCCCCCACCACAGTGGCCGGCCTGTGCGCGCTCGCAGCACCCGACATGTTCGGCTGCCCAGCGTTGTGCGGCCTCCCAGATGATCGCGGCCGGTTTCCGAGCATCGGCGCTCGGCCGGTTCCTCGCGTCATCCAGCACCTCGACAACAGCAACTGTTCTCGACTGACCATCGCGGTCCCGGACCACTTCGTTAACCGGTTCAGCTCGAACCACCCGATGGAGTGAGTACCGGTCGCGCCAACGCCTTGGGAGGCGGCCAGCCGTGACCCACCGTGCCAGTTCCCTGCCCCCGTCCGGGGAGCAGCTCAGCAACGCCGAGGCCAAGGGCCTCTACCGGAGCGACTACGAACACGACGCCTGCGGTGTCGCCTTCGTCGCCGACCTGACCGGGCGCCGAGATCATGCGATCGTCGCCAAGGCCCTGGTCGCGTTGCGCAACCTGGAACACCGCGGGGCTCGTGGCGCCGAACCGGACACCGGCGACGGCGCCGGCCTGCTGATCCAGATCCCGGACGAGTTCTACCGCGCGGTCGTGGACTTCGAGCTCCCCGAGCCGGGCACCTACGCGGTCGGCACGGCTTTCCTGCCGCAGGACGAAAAGCGCCGCGGCCGGGCCATGACGACCATCGAGCGGATCGCCGCCGAGGAGGACATGCGCGTCCTCGGCTGGCGCGAGCTGCCGGTGCACACCGAGCACTGCGGGCCGACCGCGGCCGAAACCATGCCGCACTTCACGCAGCTGTTCCTCGCCGCGCGCCGCCCGAAACCGGAGCATTCGGACCCGCTGCACATCGAGCGCAGCGCGTTCTGCGTCCGCAAGCGCGCCGAGCACGAGCTCGTCGAGGACGACGTGTACTTCCCGTCGCTGTCCTCGCGCACGATCGTCTACAAAGGAATGCTCACCGAGCCGCAGGTCGAGCGGTTCTTCGCCGACCTCACCGACGAGCGCGTCACCAGCGCCATCGGCCTGGTGCACTCCCGGTTCTCCACCAACACGTTCCCGTCGTGGCCGCTGGCCCACCCGTACCGGTACGTGGCGCACAACGGCGAGATCAACACGTTGCGCGGCAACCGCAACTGGATGGACGCCCGCGAGGCGCTACTGGAAACCGACCTGATCCCGGGCGACCTCAAGCGCGTCTACCCGGTGATCACCCGCGGCGCCAGCGACTCGGCGAGCTTCGACGAGGTCCTGGAGCTGCTCCACCTCGGTGGCCGCTCGCTGCCCCACGCCGTCCTGATGATGATCCCGGAGGCGTGGGAGAACCACCAGGAAATGGACCCCGCGCGGCGCGCGTTCTACGAGTTCCACTCGACGCTGATGGAACCGTGGGACGGCCCGGCGCTGGTCGCCTTCACCGACGGCAGCCAGATCGGCGCGGTCCTGGACCGCAACGGCCTGCGCCCCGGCCGGTACTGGGTGACCGACGACGGCCTCGTCGTGCTCGCCTCCGAGGTCGGCGTGCTCGACATCGACCCGGCGACGATCGTCCGGAAGGGACGGCTCGAGCCCGGCCGGATGTTCCTCGTGGACACCGTCGAAGGCCGGATCATCGAGGACGAAGAGGTCAAGACCGAACTGGCCACCGCGCACCCGTACGACGAGTGGGTCGACGCCGGGCTCGTGCACCTCGAAGACCTGCCCGAGCGCGACCGCGAGGTCCCGCTGCACGCCGCGCTCGTGCGCCGCCAGCAGGCGTTCGGCTACACCGAGGAAGAGCTCGAAGCCATCCTCGAGCCGATGGCCCGCACCGGCGCGGAGCCGATCGGCTCGATGGGCAACGACTCGCCGATCGCGACGCTGTCCAGCCGGCCGCGGCTGATCTTCGACTACTTCATCCAGCTGTTCGCCCAGGTGACGAACCCGCCGCTGGACGCCATCCGCGAGGAGCTCGTCACCGCGCTCGGCACCCAGATCGGCGCCGAGCCGAACCTCCTGGAGGGCGACGCGGCCAGCTGCCGCCGGATCGTGCTGCCGTTCCCGGTGCTCGACAACGACCAGTTCGCCAAGCTGGTGCACGTCAACGACGACGGTGACCTGCCGGAGTTCCAGGCGGTCACCGTGCTCGGCCGGTACAACGTGCACGGCGGCGGCGACGCGCTGGTCAAGCGCCTCGACGAGATCCGCGCCGAGGTGTCGGAGGCGATCGAGGACGGCGCCCGGCTGATCGTGCTGTCCGACCGCGGTGTCGACGAGCACCACGCGCCGATCCCCTCGCTGCTGCTGACCGGCGCGGTGCACCACCACCTCGTCCGCGAGAAGACGCGCACCCAGGTCGGCCTCATCGTCGAGGCCGGCGACGCGCGCGAGGTGCACCACATCGCGCTGCTCATCGGATACGGCGTCGCCGCGGTGAACCCGTACCTGGCGATGGCGACCGTCGAGGAGATGGCCCACCGCGGCCTGATCCCCGGCGTGACGCCGAAGCAGGCGACGCAGAACCTGATCAAGGCGCTCGGCAAGGGCGTCCGCAAGACGATGTCCAAGATGGGCGTTTCGACCGTCGCGTCCTACACCGGCGCGCAGATCTTCGAAGCCATCGGGCTCGGCGAAGAGGTCATCGAGAACTGCTTCACCGGCACGACGTCCAGCCTCGGCGGCGTCGGCTTCGAGACCCTCGCCGACGAGGTCGCGAAGCGGCACGAGTACGCGTTCCCGGCCGACGGCGTCCGGGCCGCCCACCGCGAGCTGGAGACCGGCGCGGACTACCAGTGGCGGCGCGAAGGCGAGCCGCACCTGTTCAACCCGCAGACGGTGTTCAAGCTCCAGCACTCCACGCGGTCCGGGAAGTACGAGATCTTCAAGGAGTACACGAAGGCCGTCGACGACCAGGCCGAGAAGCTGCTGACGCTGCGCGGGCTGTTCGACTTCAAGTACGGCAAGCGGGCGCCGGTGCCGATCGAGGAGGTCGAGCCGGTTTCGGAGATCGTCAAGCGGTTCGCCACCGGCGCGATTTCGTACGGCTCGATCTCGATGGAGATGCACCAGACCCTCGCCATCGCGATGAACCGCCTCGGCGGCAAGTCCAACACCGGTGAGGGCGGCGAGGACGCCGAGCGGCTGTACGACCCGGAGCGGCGCTCCGCGGTCAAGCAGGTCGCTTCGGGGCGCTTCGGCGTCACGAGCGAGTACCTCGTCAACGCCGACGACATCCAGATCAAAATGGCGCAGGGCGCGAAGCCCGGCGAGGGCGGGCAGCTGCCCGGCGCGAAGGTGTACCCGTGGATCGCGAAGACGCGGTTCTCGACGCCGGGCGTCGGCCTGATTTCGCCGCCGCCGCACCACGACATCTACTCGATCGAGGACCTGGCGCAGCTCATCCACGACCTCAAGAACGCCAACCCGAACGCGCGCATCCACGTGAAGCTCGTGTCCGAGGTCGGCGTCGGCACGGTCGCGGCGGGCGTCTCCAAGGCGCACGCGGACGTCGTGCTCATCTCGGGTCACGACGGCGGGACGGGCGCGTCGCCGCTGTCGTCGATCAAGCACGCCGGCGGCCCGTGGGAGCTCGGCCTGGCCGAGACGCAGCAGACGCTGCTGGCCAACCGGCTGCGCGACCGGATCGTCGTGCAGACCGACGGCCAGCTCAAGACCGGCCGGGACGTCATCGTCGCGGCGCTGCTCGGCGCCGAGGAGTTCGGCTTCGCGACCGCGCCGCTGGTGGTGTCCGGCTGCATCATGATGCGCGTCTGCCACCTCGACACGTGTCCCGTCGGGGTCGCGACGCAGAACCCGAAGCTGCGCGAGAAGTTCAGCGGCAAGGCCGAGTACGTCGTCAACTTCTTCGAGTTCATCGCCCAGGAAGTGCGCGAGTACCTGGCGGAGCTCGGGTTCCGGTCGATCGCCGAAGCCGTCGGGCACGCCGAGTTCCTCGACAAGCGCAAGGCGATCGAGCACTGGAAGGCGGCCGGGCTCGACCTGTCGCCGATCTTCCACGTGCCCGACATGGCCCCGGCCGGCCTGCGGCTGCAGCAGACGCTGCAGGACCACGGCCTGGAGAAGGCCCTCGACAACACGCTGATCCAGCTCGCCGAGGGTGCGTTGAACTCCGGGGACAAGGTGCGGCTGGAGCTGCCGGTCCGCAACGTCAACCGGACCGTCGGCACCATGCTCGGGTCCGAGCTGACCAAGCGGTGGGGCGGCGAAGGCCTGCCGGACGACACCATCGACGTCACCTTCACCGGGACGGCCGGCCAGTCGTTCGGCGCGTTCGTGCCCAAGGGCATCACGCTGCGGCTCTACGGCGACGGCAACGACTACGTCGGCAAGGGGCTCTCCGGCGGACGGCTGATCGTGCGGCCGCCGCGGGAAGCGCAGTACGTCGCCGAAGAGCAGATCATCGCCGGCAACGTCATCGCCTACGGCGCCACGAGCGGCGAGATCTTCATCCGCGGCAAGGTCGGCGAGCGGTTCTGCGTGCGCAACTCGGGCGCGCTGGCCGTCGTCGAGGGCGTCGGCGACCACGGCGGCGAGTACATGACCGGCGGCCGGATGGTCGTGCTCGGCCCGATCGGGCGCAACTTCGCGGCCGGCATGTCCGGCGGCATCGCCTACGTGCTGGACCTGCCCGCGCACCGCGTCAACCCGGAGATGGTCGACCTCGACCCGCTCGACTCCGAGGACGCGGACTTCCTGCGGGAAACGCTGGAGAAGCACTACGACGAAACAGAATCCGCGGTCGCGCGGGAACTGCTGGCCGACTGGGACGCGGGCGTCGACCGCTTCGGGAAGGTCATGCCGAAGGACTACAAGCGCGTGCTCGCCGCCCAGGTGCAGGCCGAACGCGACGGGCGCGACGTGAACGAGGCGATCATGGAGGCCGCACATGGCTGACCCCAAGGGCTTTCTGACCACCACCCGCGAAGAGCCGAAGCGGCGTCCGGTCGACCTGCGGCTGATGGACTGGCGAGAGGTCTACGAGGACTTCGCCACCACGAAGCTGCAGAAGCAGGCCGGCCGGTGCATGGACTGCGGCATCCCGTTCTGCCACCAGGGCTGCCCGCTCGGGAACCTCATCCCCGAGTGGAACACGCTGACCTGGCGCGAGGACTGGCAGCAGGCGATCGAACGGCTGCACGCGACGAACAACTTCCCGGAGTTCACCGGGACGCTGTGCCCGGCACCCTGCGAAACGGCGTGCGTGCTCGGGATCAACGACGACCCGGTGACGATCAAGCGCGTCGAGATCTCGATCATCGACCGGGCCTTCGACGAAGGCTGGGTGACGCCGCAGCCGCCGACCGCGAAGACGGGCAAGAGGGTCGCGGTCGTCGGGTCGGGCCCGTCGGGACTTGCCGCGGCGCAGCAGCTCACGCGCGCGGGCCACAGCGTCGTGGTCCTCGAGCGGGCCGACAAGATCGGCGGGCTGCTGCGCTACGGCATCCCCGAGTTCAAGATGGAGAAGTCCCGGCTCGACCGGCGGCTCGACCAGATGCGCGCCGAGGGCACGGAGTTCCGGACGTCGGTGAACGCCGGCGTGGACATCACGGCGTCGGAGCTCACTTCTTCCTACGACGCCGTGGTGCTGGCCGGTGGCGCGACCGACTGGCGCGACCTGCCGATCCTCGGCCGCGAGCTGGCCGGCATCCACCAGGCGATGGAGTTCCTGCCGCCGGCCAACCGGGTCGCTTCGGGCGAGCTTGCGGAGTCGCCGTACTCCGCCGCGGGCCTGGACGTCGTGGTCATCGGCGGCGGCGACACCGGCGCGGACTGCGTCGGGACGTCGCACCGCCAGGGCGCGCGTTCGGTGACGCAGCTGGAGATCATGCCGAAGCCGCCGGAGGCGCGTTCGGACGCGCACCCGTGGCCGACGTACCCGATGATCTACCGGGTGTCCTCGGCGCACGAAGAGGGCGGCGAACGGCTCTACGCGGTGAACACGCAGGAATTCCTGGGTGACTCCGATGGCCGCGTGCGTGCGCTGAAGCTGGTCGAGGTCCGCAACGAGGGCGGCAAGTTCGTCCCGGTGCCGGGCACGGAACGCGAGCTGCCCGCGCAGCTCGTCCTGCTGGCGATGGGCTTCCTCGGGCCGCAGAAGCAGGGCCTGCTCGAGGACCTGGGTGTCGAGCTGGACGCGCGCGGCAACGTGGCGCGCGACAAGGCGTTCAAGACGAGCCTGGACAACGTGTTCGTGGCCGGCGACATGGGCCGCGGCCAGTCCCTGATCGTCTGGGCGATCGCGGAGGGCCGCAGCGCCGCGGCCGGCGTCGACAGCTACCTGACCGGTCGCGACGTCCTGCCCCGCCCGATCGCGCCGACGGACCGGCCGATCGCGTAAGACCCGGCGCCGGCGGAGGTGTCATCGTCGCCACCTCCGTCGGCGCTGTCCCACTTCTCAGTCGTAGTAACCCTTTTCGAGGTCGTCCAGCAGCCCCGGCTGCGTGGGCCGCCAGCCGAGCGACTCCTGGGTCGCCGCGGAGGAAGCCGGCTGGTCGAGCGCCAGCAGGCCCCCGAGGAAGCCGAGCTCTTCGGCGGTCACGGACGTGACCGGCAGCCCGGTGCGGCGGCCGACCACCTCGGCGACGTCCCGGATCCGCACGCCTTCGTCGCCGACCGCGTGCAGCACGGCACCGGCGGGAGCCTGCTCCAGCGCCAGCCGGAACAGGTGGGCGGCGTCCAGGACGTGCACCGCGGGCCAGCGCTGCGTCCCGTCGCCGACGTAAGCCGCGATGCCCTTCTCGCGCCCGAGAGCGACGAGGCGGGCGATGAGGCCGTGGGCATCGCCTTCGCCGTGGACCGAACGCGGCAGCCGGACCAGCGACGCGCGGACGCCCTGCTCGGTGGTCTTCAGGACGGCCCTGGCGACGTCTCCCCGACCGGACACCGGACCCGCGAAGACGGAGTCGTCCCGCTCGGTCGCCGCACGCCCGGGCACCATCGGCGTCCCCGAGGCGGCGACGAAGGGCTTGCCGGCCAGGACGGCGCTCATGGCCTCGACGGCGCGGGCGTCGGTCTCGATCGAGTCCTCGATCCGGGCGAAATCATGCCCGAAGGCCAGGTGGACGACGCCGTCGGCGCCCTTCGCGCCTTTTTTGAGCGTTCCGAGGTCGGTGAGGTCGCCGCGGAGGACGTCGGCGCCCATGGCCGCGACGACGCCGGCCGAGCCGTCCGACCTGGCCAGCCCGACGACCTCGTGGCCCGCGTCGAGGAGTTCGGGCACGAGGGCCCGGCCGATCCAGCCGGACGCGCCGGTGACGAACACACGCATGAGTTTCTCCCGTTCGTGATGACACCTGGTGTCATCACCATAGCACCGCGATGACACCAGGTGTCATCGCCTAGGCTGGGGGCATGAGCCGCTGGGAGCCGAACACGCGCGAGCGCCTGCTCGACGCCGCGCTCGACCTGTTCGGCGAGCGCGGATACGACAGCGTGACGGTCGCCGAGATCGCAGAGCGGGCCGGGCTGACGAAGCGGACCTTCTTCCGCCACTTCAGCGACAAGCGCGAAGTGCTCTTCGCGGGCCAGGACGTGCTGAGCCGGATCTTCGCCGAAGCAATCGCGGACGCGCCTGCGTCGGCCAGCCCGGCAGAGGCGGTGGCGACGGCACTGACCGCAGCGGCGGCCGCCATGGGACCGCAGCGGCGGGCCCGAGCCCGCCAGGTCCGGGCGGTGGTCGCCGGCCACACCGACCTGCGCGAGCGCGAGCTGCTGAAGCTGGCGACGTTGAGGGCCGCAATGGCCGACGCCCTGCGAGCCCGCGGAGTCCCGGACCCCACGGCCGGCCTCGCCGCGGAGATCGGCGGCCTCGCCTTTTCGACGGGCTTCGCCCGCTGGGTCGCCCCGGACAGCGAACGGGAGTTCACCGAGCTGGTCCGCGAAGCGCTGGACGAGCTGTTGGCGGCAACCACCACCCTCGGCTGAGGCGTGGGCATGATCGCGCCGTCGAGGTAGCCGGCGCGCCGAACCACCCGGCCGCTTCCTCGGCCTGTTCCGGCGAACCGGACGTCAGGTTCACGAAATCTCTGCCGCCCAACGACTCCGCGCCGAGCACCGCCCGCAGCACGGCATAGTCGAGCACGCAGGCGACGACGAGCGGACTGGCCGCAATCGCCTTCGCGGGCGTGGCCGCGAGCCGCGGCGCCACCCGGACGACGCCGCTGCAGTGGCTGCTCGACCAGCGCCTGGCCCGCGCGCAGACGCTCCTGGAATCGACCGGGCTCTCGATGGAGAAGGTCGCGGCGCTGAGCGGCCTCGGCACCGCGAACAACCTGCGGCACCACTTCCTCGAGCAGGTCGGCGTGACCCCGGGCGATTACCGGCGCGCATTTCCCCGCCCGTCGGTGGACGCCCGAGGAGAGCCCCTTTGTTTCCGGTCGGAAACTGTTTCACGCTCAACTTAATCTTTCGTGTGAATCCGGCAATCGGGTGGCATCGACCGCCTCCGGCGTTGCACTCTGTATTCAGGGGACCCGGTCGGCCGAGGGGGGAGTCCGGCCGGCCGGGTGCCCGCCGAGAGGCGGGCGTTTTTCACAAGGGGAGGGGACCCGAATGAGTATCGATCTGTCCACCACGCTGTCCTGGACCACGGCGACCGGCGACGCCGCGACGATGCTCGGCGAGCTGCAGCCGAACATCCTCAAGGCCCACGTCCGCGATCACCTGTCCGCCCTGTTCCTCGCCTTCGGCGACGCGGCGGAGGCGCGGGCGTTCCTCGTGTCGGTCACCGGGAAGATGAAGTCCGCCAAGGCACATCTCGACGAGGTGAGCGCGTTCAAGGCCGAGTCCGGCGGCGGAACCCCGTACGTCGGCGTCGGGCTCACCGCGGCCGGCTACCGCGCCCTCGGCGTCGAGAACTTCCCGCAGGACGAGGCGTTCCTGCGCGGGATGACGGCACCGCAGACGCGGCAGCGGCTGAACGACCCGCCGCGCTCGACGTTCGATCCGGGCTACCGCAGCGAAATCCACGCCGTCGTGCTGGTCGGGGACGCGACCGACAAGGCGATGGCCGCGCGCCGCAACGAAATCCTCGGCCTGCTGCCCGATTCGGCCACCGTGCTCGCCGAGGAAACCGGCCTCGGCCGGGTCAACGCGCGCGGCGAGGGCATCGAGCACTTCGGGTACGTCGACGGCCGCAGCCAGCCGCTGTTCCTCACCGAAGACGTCGACGCGGAGAAGAACAACACCGACGGAATCAACGTCTGGAACCCGGCGTCACCGCTGGAGCAGGTGCTGGTTCCCGACCCCGCGGCGCCGGATCCCGGCGTGCATTTCGGCAGCTATTTCGTTTTCCGCAAACTGGAGCAGAACGTCCGGCGGTTCAAGCAGGCCGAAGAGGATCTGGCCGACACGCTCGGCCTCACCGGCGAAGACCGCGAGCGGGCCGGGGCGATGATCATCGGCCGGTTCGAGGACGGCACACCGCTGACCACCCAGCGGGAAGACGGCGCGGAAAGCCCGGTGTCGAACAACTTCACCTACGACAGCGACCGCGCCGCGCTGAAGTGCCCGTTCCAGGCGCACATCCGCAAGACGAACCCGCGCGGCTCCGGCGGCGCCGAGGAGCCGGCCGACGAGCGGCGGCACCTGATGGCCCGCCGCGGCGTCACCTACGGCGAGCGCCCGGACGACCCGAACGCCGACGTCCCGCCCGCGGTGCGGCCGAGCGGCGGCGTCGGGCTGCTGTTCATGGCCTTCAACTCGGTGCTGGGCAACCAGTTCGAATTCACGCAGGCGATCTGGGCGGACAACCCGGGCTTCCCGATCGTCGACGGCGTCACGCCGGGCCTGGACCCGGTGATCGGCCAGGGCGAGCGCGGGTCGTCGGACTACACCGTGGACTGGGGCGGCTCCGCCCAGCGGACGGCCGGCCCGGTGCCGCAGTCGGTGACGCTGCGGGGCGGCGAGTACTTCTTCATGCCGTCGCTGGCCTTCCTGCGCGCTCTGTGACCGAGCCGGAGGCCACCGCCGCGGTGGCCTCCGGCTCGGCTCAGGCGCGGAGCAGGTCGAAGGCCAGCAACCCGGCGCCCAGCCGCCCGGCTTCGTCGCCCAGCTCGGCGATCCGCAGCTCCGGCATCTTTTGGAACGTCAGGTGCGCGGCCAGCCACTCGCGCACCGGCTCCAGCACGTAGTCGGCCGCGGTGAACAGGCCGCCACCCAGGACGATCACCTCCGGGCCGAGCAGCGTCAGCAGCGTCCGGATGCCGTGGCCGAGCCCGTCGAGCGCGTCCTGCACCACGGCGACGGCGACCTCGTCACCGCGTCGCGCCAGCTCGACGACCTCGCGCGCGCCGTCGGCCGGGCGCCCGGTGCGCTCGGTGTAGCGGCGCGCGATCGCGGCGGCCGACGAGATGGCCTCCAGGCAGCCGGTCGCTCCGCAGCCGCACTTGCCGGCGTGGCCGACGTCGATGTGTCCGACCTCACCCGCCTGCCCGTGCGCCCGGTGGATCCGGCCGTCGAGCAGGAGCGCGGCGGCGATCCCGGTGCCGACGGGGATGAACGCCGCGTTCGTCGCGCCCCGCCCGGCGCCCACGCGGAACTCGGCGATCCCGCCCGCGGTGACGTCGTGCCCGAAGGCGACCGGCAGCCCGAGCCGGTCCTCCAGGAGCTCGCCAAACGGGACTTCACGCCAGTCGAGGTTGGCCGAGAAGTGGCAGACGCGGGTTTCCTCCCCGACGATCCCCGGCACCACCACCCCGACCGCGGCCGGCTGCCCGGTGCCCGCCTGCTCGGCCAGCGCGGCCACGATGTCCACGGTCTGCGCGGCCAGCGCCGTCCCGTCCGCGCTGCGGGCCGTCTCCGCTCGCAAGGCTGCCTTGGGCTGGAGCTCCTCGTCGAGCAGCGCCGCCTTGATCGTCGTCCCGCCCACATCCAGGGCGGCCACCATTCGAGTCACCGCGGCATTGTCACATTTGAGGCTTGTTCTGGTCAGGCCGCCGCGCCCCCCGCGCAGGTCGCGGGGCACCACGGATGCCATGCGGCGGCCGACGGCTGAACAAGCCTCATTGACGGGCGCGGAACGGCGGACCTACGCTCAACCGGCCAGACGAGGAGATTCCGGAACGCGGTGCAAGTCCGCGCGGTCGCGCCACTGTGACCCCCGCCAGGGGGAAGCCAGACCCGGACCCTCGTGACCTACCCCGATGAGGCCGCGAAAGCCCGAGGAGGCCACGCATGACCCAGACGGCAGCTCCCGCCGTTCCGCTCCCGATCCGCATCCCGATCCGTGAGATCGTGCCGTGGGCGGTGTTCGTGGTGCTCCTCGCGCTGATCGCGCTGTACTTCGTGAGCGCCGAGCAGGGCGCGACGGCGGTCTTCGCGAACATGTACGTCCACGAGTTCGTGCACGACGGCCGGCACCTGCTGGCCTTCCCCTGCCACTGATCGGCGGGCGCGCGCTCCCATGATGAAGACCTTGCTGGTCCGCGGCATGCTCGCGGGCCTGATCGCCGGTGTGCTCGCGTTCGGGTTCGCCTACGCCTTCGGTGAGCCGTCGGTGAACGCGGCCATCGGCCTCGAGGAGTCCGGCCACTCGCACTCCCACGAAACCTCCGACCCCGCTCCCGCTCCGGCCGCGGAAGCTCCGGCAGCGGAAGAGGAGGAGCTGGTCCCCCGGGACATCCAGAGCACGCTCGGCCTGCTGACCGGCGTGCTGGTGTACGGCGTCGCGATCGGCGGCCTGCTCTCGCTGGCCTTCGCGTTCGCCCAGGGCCGCCTCGGCGCGTTGCGGCCTCGCCTGACGGCATTGCTGCTCACGGCGGGCGCGTTCACCGTGGTGTTCCTGGTGCCGTTCCTGAAGTACCCGGCCAACCCACCCGCGGTGGGCCAGCCGGGCACGATCGGCTCTCGCACCGAGCTGTACTTCGGCTTCGTCGCGGTGTCGCTGCTGGTGGGAATCTTCGCCACGGTGTTCGGCCGCAAGCTGGCAGACCGCCTCGGCGCCTGGAACGGCTTCCTCCTGGCGGCGGCGGCCTACGTCGTCGTGATCGGCATCGTGGCTTGGCTGATGCCGTCGGTCGACGAGGTCCCGCCGACGTTCCCGGCCTCGACGTTGTGGAGCTTCCGCACGGCATCGGTCGGCACGCAGGCGACCCTGTGGCTGGCGCTGGGCCTGACGTTCGGCGCGTTCGCGGAGAAGGCCCTGAACCGCCGGACCACGGTAGCGGCCTGACCCGGAGGGTTCGCGGTCGCGTTCCGACGCCGGTCTCCGGGATCAGCGGTGCTGGGGTGGGCTTCGGCACCGCACTGGTCCTGATCAACGGAGATCGGCAGGAACGCGACCGTGAACCCCCCACCGGCGGCACGCTCCTCGAGGGCGGCGGCTCCACCCGGCGCTACTCGGCAAAGACCGCTTCGGCCCGCACTCCGGTCCCCGGCGGGCCAAGGCGCGCCCCGGTGGGCTAAGGCGCGCCCGGCGGGATGAACGGGAGGTCCGGCGGTGCGCCGTGCTCCAGCAGCGTCCGCAGCGTCGCCGTGTCGAGGTGGTCGTCGACCGCGTCCGCCAGTTTGTCCAGCATTTCCTCGCGCAGTGCTCCGAACCCCGGCGCGCCCGGGGCCGGCGTCCACCCGACGCCCGCCTGGGCCGCCGCCTCGGTGAGCCACGCGCGGCGGAAGGCATCGTTCTCGAAGGCTCCGTGCCACATCGTGCCCCAGACCGCCCCCGCGCGCTGACCGTCCAGAAAGGACTCCGCCGGGGCCGTCGTGGCCACCGAGCCGTGGTGGATTTCGTAGGCGTCCACCGGGTGGCCGCGCCACGTTCCCGAGGGCCGCGCGAGCACCTTGTCCGCGGCGAACGTCACCCGCCCGGGCAGCAAGCCGAGGCCCGCCACCTCGCCCGCGCCGGACTCGATGTCGTCCACAATGGACTCTGTGAGCACCTGGTAACCACCGCAGATGCCCAGGACCGGGCGGCCAACGGCGGCCCGGGCCGTCACCGCCGCGGCCAGACCGCGTTCCCGCAGCCAGGCCAGGTCGGCCACGGTGGCGCGCGACCCGGGCAGCACCACGACGTCCGCCGCCGCGACCACGTCCGGGTCCGCGGTGAGCGTCACCGTGACCCCGGGTTCGGCGGCCAGCGCGTCGACGTCGGTGGCGTTGGACGCGCGCGGGAACCGGACGACCGCCACCCCGAGCCCACCACCAGGCACTTCGCGGCGCCAGCCCGCCACGGCGAGAGCGTCCTCCGAGTCGATCCACACCCGGTCCAGCCACGGCAGCACACCCAGCACCGGCCGCCCGGTGACCTTCTCGAGGCTGTCCAGGCCCGGCCGCAGCAACCCGACGTCGCCGCGGAACTTGTTGACCACCCAGCCCGCGACCAGGGCCTGGTCCTCGGCGGAGAGCAGCGCGAGGGTGCCGAACATGGCCGCGAGCACGCCGCCGCGGTCGATGTCGCCGACGACCAGCACCGGCAGCCCGAACCGGCGCGCGAGCCCCATGTTGACGTAGTCGCCGCCGCGCAGGTTGATCTCCGCCGGGCTCCCGGCGCCTTCGCAAACGACGACGTCGAAGCGTGCGCTGAGGTCCTCGAAGGCCCCGAAGGCGATCTCGGCCAGCCCTACTCTCCCGGTGGCGTACTCCCCCGCTTCGAGCGTGCCGAACGGCTTCCCGAGCGCGACGACGTGACTGCGCCGATCACTGCCCGGCTTCAGCAGCACCGGGTTCATCGCCGCCTCGGGCTCCACCCCGGCGGCGCGCGCCTGCACCCACTGGGCGCGGCCGATTTCGGCCCCGTCGGCGCAGACCATGGAGTTGTTGGACATGTTCTGCGCCTTGAACGGCGCCACCCGCACCCCCCGGCGCGCCAGCCACCGGCAGATCCCGGCGGTGACCAGGCTCTTCCCGGCATCGGACGTCGTCCCGGCGACGAGCACCCCGCTCATCGGGCCGCCACCACCGCTGCGACCGCAACCGCGGCGGCGCCCACGCGACGCGACAACCGCACCGCGCGCCGCAGGTCGACCGGCTCCGGCTCGCGCCCGTCCCCGAGCCGCGCCCGGCTCTCCACCTCGCCGCCGTAGCTGTTCGTTCCGCCGAACCGGACGTCCAACGCGCCGGCGAACGCCGCTTCCACCTGGCCCGCGTTGGGACTCGGGTGCCGGTTGCCGTCGCGGCGCCACACCCGCCAGGACTCCCGCGCCCGGCCACCCGCGCACAACGCCGTGAGCACCGCCCCGATCCGCGACGGCACCAGGTTGACGAAATCGTCGGCCCGCGCCGCAGCCCAGCCGAAGTGCAGGTAGCGCGGCGAGCGGTAGCCGACCATCGCGTCGAGCGTGTTCAGCGCGCGGTAGCCGAGCAGCCCTGGCATCCCGGCAACGGCGCCCCAGAACAGCGGCGCGACCACGGCATCCGAGGTGTTCTCGGCGATCGACTCGGTCGCCGCGCGGGTCAGCTCCGCGGAGTCAAGCGTCGTCGCATCGCGCGCGCAGAGGTGCGAGAGCCTCTGACGCGCTCCGGGCACGTCGCCTGCTTCGAGCAAGCGGGCCATTTCGCTGCCTTCGGCGGCGAGGCCGCGGCCGCCGAGCACAACCCACGTCGACGCGGCGGTGAGCAAGTAACGCGCGAAGGGACGTCGCCGCGTCACCGTCTGAAGCACGACGCCGAGGCCGACGGCGCCGAAGGTGCACAGCGCCGCGTACGCGGCTCCGCGCGGCTTCGAATCGGCCCACAGACGGTGTTCCAGACGGGCCGCGGCGGAACCGAACAGGGCGACCGGGTGGCCCGTTCGGGGGTCACCGAACAGAGCGTCGGTTACGTATCCGGTCACGAGTCCGGCCGTGGTTGTCCCTAGACGGAGTGGCACGTGGCGCACGGTAGCGCGTGCACCAGAATGCCGGTATGACGAAGCTGACCCACCGGCTCGCCGGGTATCTCGAAACCCTGGCTCGCGCCCTCCGCCGGTACGGGCGCGACGAAGGCAAGGTGCTGGTCCTCGGCGGCGTCCGCTCGGGGAAGTCACGGCACGCCGAGCGGCTCGTCGCCCGCCACCCGCACCTCGTCTACGTCGCGCCGGGCCTGCCCGCGGGCGAAGACGACCCGGAATGGGCCGCGCGGGTGGCCGCGCACCAGGCCCGGCGGCCGGCGAACTGGAAGACAGTCGAGACCACCGACCTGGCCGGCACCCTGCGCACGGCGACCGAGCCGTTGCTGATCGACTGCCTCGGCACCTGGCTGTCCCGCGTGCTCGACGACGTCGGCGCGTGGCGCCAGAAGCCGGGCTGGGAGCACCGCCTCGACGACCGGCTCGAGGACTTCCTGGCCGCCTGGGCCGCGGCCCGGGTGCCGGTGGTCGCGGTGAGCAACGAGGTCGGCAGTGGTGTGGTGCCCGCAACGTCGTCCGGGCGGCTGTTCCGTGATGTGCTGGGCGCACTCAACAACCGGGTGTCCGCCGACGCCGACCGGGTCGTGCTGGTCGTCGCAGGCCGGGCGCTCGACCTGTAGCCAGGAGGCGCCCGTGTTCGACGTACCCGTGCCCGACCCCGCCGCCCGCGCCGCCGCCCTGGAGCGCCTCGACGGCCTGGTCAAGCCGCTCGGCGCGCTGGGCAGGCTCGAGGAGATCGCGGCCTGGCTGTCCGCGGCGCACGGCACGGTGCCGCCACGCCCGCTGGACGACGTCCGCGTGGTCGTCTTCGCGGGCGACCACGGCGTGTCGGCGCTTTCGGCGTACCCCCGCGAGGTGACGGCGGCGATGGTGCGGGTGTTCCTGGCCGGCAAAAGCGGCGTGAACGTGCTGGCCGCCCAGGTCGGCGCGCGCGTACGGGTCGCGGACATCGCGGTCGACTGGGACGGCGCGGACGTGCCGCCGTCGGTGACGGCGCACAAGATCCGCCGCGGATCGGGCTCGATCGACGTCGAGGACGCGTTGCTCCCGGGCGAAGCCCAGGCCGCGTTCGAGGCCGGCCGGGCGATCGCCGTGGAGGAGCGCGACGCGGACGTGCTGATCCCCGGCGACATGGGCATCGGCAACACGGCGATGTGCGCGGCCCTGGTGGCAGCATCGTTGGACCTCCCGGCGGCCGAGGTGGTCGGCACGGGCACCGGAGTCGACGCGGCAGGCCTCGACCGCAAGACGGCGGCGGTCGCGGCCGCCTTGACCCGCACGGCCGGCCGCACCGACGACCCGTTCGAGCGGCTGACGGCCTTGGGCAGCGCGTGCGTCGCGGCCACGGCGGGCTTCCTGGTCCAGGCGGCGGTGCTCGGGATCCCGGTCCTGCTGGACGGCGTGTTCTCGGGCGCCGCGGCCGTGGTGGCCCGGGACATCGCGCCCGGAGCCGAGCAGTGGTGGCTGGCCGGCCACCGCTCGACGGAGCCGTCACAGGCGTTCGCGCTGAAGGCCCTGGGCCTGGAGCCGATCCTGGACTTCGGCCTGCGGCTCGGCGAAGGGAGCGGAGCGGTGCAGGCCGTCCCGACGCTGCGAGCGGCCCGCGCGATCCTGGCCGACATGGGACTGCTGGCCGACCTGGCATGAGCCGCTGGGCCGACGCCGCGCGGATGGCCGCCGGGACGCTGACCACCGTGCCCGTCCCGGCGCCGCGCGTCATCGACCGGCAGGTCGCCGGCCGCGCCATGCTGCTCGCCCCGCTCGCGGCGCTCCCGTTGGCCGCCGCGGCCGCGGGGATCGTCTGGGCGGGGACCGCCGCCGGGCTGCCGTCGCCGGCCACCGCCGCTCTCGCCCTCGGTGCCGTCGCACTCGGCAGCCGGGGACTGCACCTCGACGGGCTCGCCGACACCGCCGACGGCCTCGGCGCCTCGTACGACCGCGCCAAAGCCCTCGACGTCATGCGCCGCGGGGATTCCGGCCCCACCGGGGTTGCCACCCTCGTTCTGGTCCTCCTCGTTCAGGTCGGTGCCCTGACCGCCGCGAACCCGTTCACGGCGGCCGCGGGCGTCCTTGTCGGCCGGTGCACGCTCTCCATGGCGTGCGCGCGCGGCGTTCCGACGGCCCGGCCGGAGGGGCTCGGCGCCACCGTCGCCGGCTCCGTGCCCCGCCCCGCCGCGATCGCCGTCGGCCTGGCCGCCGCCGGGCTGGCCGCGCTGCTGCCCGGCCTGCCGTGGTGGCGCGGTCCGCTCGCCGTCGCTCTCGCCTACGCCGTCACCGGAGCGCTCCTGTGGCGGTGCACCAAACGGTTCGGCGGCATTACCGGTGACGTCCTCGGCGCCGGTGTCGAAACCGCCGTCGCGACCGCACTGGTCGCGTTGTCAACCTAGGCCCGGTGCCCGGCGTGTACCTGGTAAAGGAGGTCACCCTGGGCACCGATACCGCCGTCGACCCGGCGGAACTCTTCCGCGCGCACCGCCCCGGCCTGGTCCGGCTCGCCGTGCTGCTGCTCGGCGACCGCGGGCTCGCCGAAGACGTCGTGCAGGACGCCTTCCTCGCGCTCGTCCGCCACTGGCCGCTCGACGACCCGGCCGGCGCGGGCGGCTACCTCCGCGTCTCGGTCGTCAACGGCGCCCGCTCCGCGCACCGGCGCGCGGCACGGCGCCTGCGGCACCGGCCCGGCGACCGCGACGACGTACCACCCGCGGACACCGGCGTCCTGCTCGGCGAAGAGCACCGCGAAGTGCTCGCCGCCGTGCGCCGGCTGCCGAGACGGCAACGGGAGGTGCTCGTGCTCCGGTACTGGGCCGGCCTTTCCGAAGCCGAGATCGCCGACGCGCTCGGCGTCTCCCGCGGCACCGTCAAGACCTGCGCCTCCCGTGCGCTGGCGAAACTGGAAGAAGAACTCCGATGACCGACGTCGAGGACCGCCTGCGCCGCGCCTTCCACGCTCTCGCCGACACCGTGGACGTCCGGCCCGCCCCCCTCCCCGCACCCCGGCGACGGCTGGTCGCCCCGCTGCTCGCGGCAACCGCCACCGTGCTGGGAGCCGGCGTCATCGCTCTCCTCACCACCGCCCCGCCCGAGCCGAAGCCCGCACCGCCCGCTGCACCGACGCCGACACCCACCCCGGTGACGCTGCCGAACTTCGCGCTCTTCACGCACTGCGGCGTCGACGAAGCGAAGATCGGCGACCGGTTCTACGAGGCCGAGACGCCACTGATCGGCCCGGCTCGCAGCGCACCGCCCGGCTGGGACAACCCGTACCAGGAAGGCACGATGACGCTCACCCCACCGGCCTCCGCGGTCTTCCGCGACCACCTCGGCCACGAGGTCCGGTTCCGCCTACGGCCCGGCGCGACGGACTTCAAGCAACTCTGCGAGTAACCGAAACTGTCGTACCCCCTTTCTATCGTGATCCGGTGAACCGAACCGATCGTCTCTACGCCATCGTCGAAGAACTGCGCGCCGTCGCGCCCCGGCCACGCAGCGCGCGCTGGCTCGCGGACCGGTTCGAGGTCAGCGTCCGCACCGTCGAGCGCGACATCAGCGCACTGCAGCAGTCCGGCACGCCGATCTACGCCGAGCCCGGCCGCACCGGCGGGTACTGCCTCGACAAGGCACACACCATGCCGCCGGTCAACCTGACGCCCGCCGAGGCCGTGGCCATGGCACTCGCGCTGAGGCACCTCGAGGGCACTCCCTTCCGCGCCGAAGGACGCTCGGCACTGCGCAAGCTGGTGGCCGCGATGCGCCGGGAGGACACCGATGCGGCGAAGAACCTCGCCGCCTGTGTCCACCTGCTCGGCGACGGTCCGATCCCGCCGATGCCGCAGGTGCTCAACATCCGCCGCGTCCTGCGCATCCGGTACACCGACCGCGCAGGCGCCGTCACCCGGCGGGAGATCGAGCCACTCGGCTACGTCGGCAAGCCCGAGCACTGGTACCTCATCGCCTGGTGCCGGCTGCGCCAGGAGATCCGGGCCTTCCGCACCGACCGCATCATCTCCTTCACCGTCACCGCCGAAATCCCGCCCCTTCGCCCGCTGCGTCCCGAAGACCTCGACATCCCGTACGGCGACGTCCACCAGCTCACTTTGGCGGGGTGAACACGGAGAAGTGGTTGCCCGCCGGGTCGAGCAGGTGCGCGAACGTCACGCCGACCGGGTTGACGCTCGGTGGTCGCTGCACCCGCCCGCCGGCCTTCTCGACCTGGCGGCAGGTGGCGTCGACGTCTTCGACCAGCACGGTGAAGATCGCGTACTCCTCCGTTCCCGTGGAGAGCCCGCCGCGGGAGCCGCCGGTGTCGATCACCCGGTAGGCCGGGTCGGTGCTCGCCGAGGCGTCCTGGGCGATCTTCCAGCCGAACACCTCACCGTAGAACCGTTCGGCGGCCGCCGGGTCCGCGGTACCGATCTCGAACCAGGCGACGTCGTTGAATCCGGGCATGTCGTTCCTTCCGCTGCCACGCCGGGTCTCTCCCGGTCTGCGCCCAGTTTCGGCGGCGGTAACGACAACCCCCTGTCGGTGTTTACGAAACTTCCCGCAGATTCGTCAGGAACGCGTCCGTCGTCACCCGGTCGCGCACCGCCAGCCGCAGGTGGTCCGGGCCGAGACCAGGGAAAGTATCTCCTCGTCGCACCGCATAGCCCGCTTCGCGCAGGCGCGTGCGTAGGGAAGCGCCATCGGGAACGCGCACCAGCACGAACGGGCCACGCGGATCCCCCAGCACGTCGACACCCTGCGCGGTCAGGCCCGACACCAGGTACTCGCGGTCCGCTTCCGCGGCCACCGCCAGCTTCTCCGCTTCCTCCAAAGCGGACGGACGGCAGCACGCCACCGTCGCCACCGCGGCCAAAGTGGACACCGACCACGGCACCTGCACCGCACGCAGCAGCTCGACGACGTCCGCCGGCGCGAGCACGTACCCCGCGCGCAGACCGGCCAGCCCCCACGTCTTCGTCAGGCTGCGCAGCACGACGACACCCGGATGGCCGCCGGCCAGGCTCTCGACCTCGCCGGGCACCGCGTCCAGGAACGCCTCGTCCACCACGAGCAGCCGGCCGGGGCGCGCCAGGGCGAGCAGCGACGCCGCCGGGTGCAGGACCGACGTCGGATTGGTCGGATTGCCGACGAACACCAGGTCAGCGTCGTCCGGAACCAGGTCCGGGTCGAGCACGAAGCCGTCCTTCTCGGACAAGATCACCCGCTCGACCGCGTGTCCGGCAGCCCGCAAAGCCGCCTCCGGCTCGGTGAACTGCGGGTGCACGACCACCGCGTGCCCAGGGCGGAGAGCCGAGGCGAGCAGCGTGAACGCCTCCGCCGCTCCGGCCGTGACCAGGACTTCTTCAGGTGAGCGGCCGTGACGTGCGGCCACCGCCTGCACGGCGTCCACAGTAGTCGGGTAAGCGGCAAGGGAGTCCAAAGCGGACGCCAGTTCCTGCTGCAGCCACGAAGGCGGCCTCGGCAACCGGACGTTCACCGCGAGATCGACCAGCCCCGGCCCCACCTCGCGGTCGCCGTGGTGGTGCAGGTCGTAGTCAGCCATGGGCCCGGACCCGCGCCGCGAACCGCTGCGCCAGCTCGGGATAACCCGCCCAGTGGACGTGCAGGTAGGACGCGTGCAGCGTCGGCGACGCGAAGCCGTCCAGCTGCCGATCCCAGCCCCACGCGGCCGAAGTGCCGTGCGACGGCGTCACTTCGGTGCGGTGGAATTCGTGCCCCGTGACGCGCTGCCCGGCCGTGGCCAGCAGGTTGTCCTCGACGGCGACCGCACGCCGGTAGCCGAGCTTGCCGCGAGCGGTCATCTTGGCGTCCGCGGGCACGGCGCCCACCATCGGCACGCCGTCCAAGGACTGGCACAGGTACAGCAGCCCCGCGCATTCCGCGCTCACCGGCATCCCGGCCTGGATGGCCGAAGCCACCGCAGCACGCAACGCCGTGTTCGCCGACAGCTCGGCCGCGTGCACCTCGGGGAACCCGCCACCGAAGTACAGGCCGGCGCACCCTTCGGGCAACGCCTGGTCCCGCAACGGGTCGACGTCCACGACCTCGACGCCGCACGCCGCCAGCAGCTCGATGTTCTCGGTGTAGCGGAAAGTGAACGCCGGACCGCCGGCCGCCGCGATCGTCACTGGCGGACCATCCACACCGGACGGTTCCCACGGCGGCGAGGAAAGCCGCGGCGCACCCGACGCGATCCGGACGATCGCTTCCAGGTCGACGCCGTCGCGCACCCAGGCGGCCAGCGCAGGCAGCACGTCTTGCGCTTCCGCAGCCCGTTCCGCCGCGGGAACGAGCCCGAGGTGCCGGCTCGGCGCGTGGATCTCTTCGTTGCGGTACAACGCTCCCAGCAGCGGAACACCGGTTGCTTCCAGCGCGGACGCGATCTCGTCGAGGTGCCGCTGCGAGCCGAGCTTGTTGAGGATGACGCCGGCGAGCCGCACGCGGTTGTCGTAGTGGGCGAAGCCGAGCACGGTCGCGGCGACGCTGCGGGAGGCGGCCGAGGCGTCGACGACCAGCACCACCGGCGCGTCCAGCACCCGGGCCACGTGGGCGGTCGAGGCGTAGCCCTCGGTGCCCAGCGCGCCGTCGAACAGGCCCATCACGCCTTCGATCACGGCGATGTCGGCACCGTGAGAACCGTGCCGCAGCAACGGAACCAGCTGTTCTTCGCCCTGGAGGAACGGGTCGAGGTTGCGCGCGGGACGTCCGGTCGCGAGGGCGTGGTAACTCGGGTCGATGAAGTCCGGCCCGACCTTGTGCCCGGACACCCGGTGCCCGGTCGCGCGCAGCGCCGCCATCAACCCGGCGGCGATCGTGGTCTTGCCGTGCCCGGAACCGGGCGCGGCGACGACCACCCGCGCTACCACTCGATCCCCCGCTGGCCCTTCTGGCCGGCGTCCATCGGGTGCTTGACCTTGGTCATCTCGGCCACCAGGTCGGCGGCCTCGACGAGCTCCGGCGGCGCATACCGGCCGGTGATGACGACGTGCTGGTGCCCGGGCCGGTCGACCAGGGTGGACACGACGTCGTCGACCTCGAGCCAGCCCCACTTGAGCAGGTACGAGAACTCGTCGAGGACGTAGAAGTCGTGCGTCTCGGCCGCGAGCCGGCGCTTGATCTCCGCCCAGCCTTCCCGCGCGTTCGAAGCGTGGTCCTCTTCGGTGCCGGACTTGCGCGCCCAGCTCCAGCCCTCGCCCATCTTGTGCCACTCGACCGGCCCGCCCTGGCCGGTGTCGTCGTGCAGCTTCCCCAGCGCCTTGAACGCGGCTTCCTCGCCGACGCGCCACTTCGCCGACTTGACGAACTGGAACACGCCGATCGACCAGCCCTGGTTCCACGCGCGCAGGGCCATTCCGAAGGCGGCCGTCGACTTGCCCTTCATCTCACCGGTGTGCACGGCGAGCAGCGGCCGGTTGCGGCGCTGGCGCGTGGTCAGGCCGTCGTTCGGGACGGCGTCCGGTTTGCCCTGCGGCATCAGGCGGCCTTTCCGGTCCGGGCGCGGACGGCGTCCGCCAGCGCGTCGGCGGCGACGTCGGCGAGGGGGACGTGGTCCGCGCCGAGGTGGGCGGCGAGGTCGGCGGCCAGGCCGAGGCGCATCTTGCCGCTCTCGCAGTCCATGACGATCGTCGTGACGCCGGTGAGCAGGCCGGCCGCGGCCTGGGCGCGCGCGACGGCGTCGGGGCCGCTGGTGGCGCGGCCGTCGGTGACGACGACCAGCAACGGGCGGCGCCGCGGATCGCGGATCTCTTCGACGCGCAGCACGCGCGCCGCCTCCAGGAGTCCCTCGGCCAGGGGTGTCCGGCCGCCGGTCGGGAGGCCTTCGAGACGGGACGCGGCCGCGTCGACGCTGATCGTGGGCGGCAGCGCGAGCTCGGCCGCGGTGCCGCGGAACGTGACCAGCCCGACCTTGTCGCGGCGCTGGTAGGCGTCGAGAAGCAGCGACAGGACCGCGGACTTGACCTCGCGCATCCGCGCCTTCGCGCCCATCGAGCCGGACGCGTCGACGCAGAACAGCACGAGGTTGCCTTCGCGGCCTTCGCGCAGTGCGTAGCGGACGTCCTCCGGTTGCAGCTTCAGCCCCGCACCGACCCGGCCGCGGGCTTTCTGGTGCGGCGCCGCGGCTTTCACGGTCGCGACCAGGTGGGGCCGGCCTTCGCGGACGCTGGCCGGCTGGACGCCGATGGTCCGGCCGCTGTCGGTGATCGCGCGCGAACGACGTCCGCGCTCACCTTCGCCCATGCCCTTCACGCGGAAGACGCGCGCCTTGAACGTCTCGCCGGCGCCGACCGTCTTCTGCTGGCCGCCGCTTTGCTGCGGTTCGCCTTGCGGCGCGTTTTCACTGCCCTGTGGTGGTTCGGGAGCTTGCGGCGGCTCCGAACCCGAGCCAGGGCCGTCGTCCTCGGGTCCCGGGTCCGGTTGGGCGTCCTGAAGGGCCTGCTCGAGCTGCTCTTCGGAGATGCCCGGCGCGTCGAACGGGTTGCGCCGGCGCCGGTGCGGCAGCGCGAGGCGAGCGGCGACGCGGACGTCCTCGGTGGTCACCTCGTCGCGGCCGGCCCAAGCCGCGTGCGCGACCGCGGTGCGGGCGGTGACGATGTCCGCACGCATGCCGTCGACCTCGAAGGAGGCACAGACTTCGGCGATCTGGCGCAGGGCCTCGTCGGGGAGCTTGACGGCGGGCAGAAGCCGTTGCGCCGCTTCGATGTCCGCCGCGAGCTGGGCATCTTCGCCGGCGTACTGCGCGGCGAAGGCGTCAGGGTCGGCTTCGTAGGCGAGGCGACGGCGGACGACCTCGACGCGCTGCTCCGGGTCGCGGCTGGAGGCGACCTCGACGGTCAGCCCGAACCGGTCCAGCAGCTGGGGCCGCAGCTCGCCTTCTTCGGGGTTCATGGTGCCGATCAGGACGAACCGGGCCGCGTGCGAGACCGAGACGCCTTCGCGTTCCACGGTCGCGCGGCCCATCGCGGCGGCGTCGAGGAGGGTGTCGACGAGGTGGTCGTGCAGCAGGTTGACCTCGTCGACGTAGAGCAGCCCGCGGTGGGCGGCGGCGAGCAGGCCGGGCTGGAAGTCCGTGACGCCTTCGGCGAGCGCGCGTTCCAGGTGCAGGCTCCCGATGACGCGGTCTTCAGCCGCGCCGACCGGGAGTTCAACGAGCTTCGCGGGACGTCGGTGGCTGGTCGCGGCGTCGTGCGGGCCGTCCGGGCAGAGCGGGTCGGGCGCCGCGGGATCGCAGGAGAACCGGCAGCCGTCGACGACGTCGACCCCGGGCAGCAAGCCCGCGAGCGCGCGGACCATGGTCGACTTCGCGGTCCCCTTTTCGCCGCGCACCAGCACCCCGCCGACGGCGGGTGAGATCGAGGAGAGGACCAGCGCCAGGCGCAGGTCCGGCAGCCCGACGACGGCGGTGAACGGATACGGCTTCAACAGCGCTCCTGAGGTCGGCGACCGGCCGATCATCGCACAGCGCATGCCTCGCTTAGGGTGGGAAATCGTGCGCGAAGAATCACGTCCACCGGCTGCCGGAGCGGACCGCCTGACCGTGGTCGGGATCGGGGCCGACGGCTGGTCCGGGCTGTCGGAGCAGGCCAGGTCCGCGGTGCTCGCCGCCGACATCGTGCTGGGGGCGCCCCGCCAGCTGGGCTACCTGCCCGAGGAGGTCCCGGCGCAGGCGTGGCCGACGCCGTTGCTGCCGGGGCTGGACGCGGTCATCGCCGAGCACGAAGGCGCCCGGATTTGCGTCCTGGCCAGCGGAGATCCGTTTTTGTCGGGGGTGGGTGCCACACTGGTGGCCCATGGATACGAGGTCGAGGCGCTGCCTGCGCTCTCCTCGGTGACGCTGGCCCGGGCACGGCTGGGCTGGTCCGCCGAGGAGACCGAGGTGGTCACCATCGTCGGCCGGTCGTCCGCCCGCGTCGCCCGGGTGCTGGCGCCGCGCCGGCGAGTGCTCGTCCTGGGTGCCGACGCGCCCGCTTTGCGCTCCCTGCTCACCGTGCGGGGTTACGGCGAGAGCGAGCTGATCGCGTTGGAGAACCTGGGCGGGCCCGACGAGCGCATCTCCGACGGCTGGGCCGGCGATCCCGGACCGCTGACGGTGTTCGCGCTGGAGTGCACGGGTCCGGCGTTGCCGCTGATCGGCATCCCGGACGACGTGTACGCCCACGACGGGCAGCTGACCAAGCGCGACCTCCGAGTGTCGGCGCTGGCCCGCCTCGCGCCGAGTCCCGGCGAGTTGTTGTGGGACGTCGGCGCGGGCGCGGGCAGCGTCGGCATCGAATGGTCCCGGCTGCACGGGCTGAACCGTGCGGTCGCGATCGAACGCTCCGCGGAGCGGGCCGAGCGGATCGGCCGGAACGCATTGGACCTGGGAGTACCGGAACTGGAGGTGGTGGCGGGGGAAGCACCGGAAGCGCTGAGCGCGCTGCCCGCACCGGACGCGGTCTTCATCGGAGGCGGCGTGACGGCGCCGGGCGTACTGGACACGTGCGTGGCCACCGGCGCACGGGTGGTGGCGCACGGGGTGACGCTGGAGGCCGAGCAGGTGCTGGCCCGGGCGTACGAGCAGCACGGAGGCGAGCTCCTGCGGATCGGCGTGGAACGAGCGGCGCCCTTGGGCGGATTCACGGGCTGGACTCCGGCGCGGGTCGTGACCCAGTGGAGCAGCCGGTGAGCGGGGTTCGACTTCCGGCCGCGAGCCTGAGCCTCACGTGGTCACCGGCGGCCCGCCACGCGGCGACCGGCTGGGCGGCCATGCCCGCAGGGCAGCCGATGACCGGCGCTCGGTCGGCGACCGCGAGCCGGGAGCCGGCCGAGGCTCCGGCGGGCTGGCGCGAGGCCATCCGCCGACCGGCCATGCCAGCGAGGTTCCCGGCGGGCCGGCAGCCCGACGTCGCCCAGGCGGCGGCGCGCGCCGGCGTCGCTCTCCGGAGCAGCCGATGACCGTGCACTTCATCGGCGCCGGGCCCGGGGCCGCCGACCTCATCACCGTGCGGGGCCGGGATCTCCTCGCGCGCTGCGGTGTCTGCCTCTACCCCGGCAGCATGACGCCGCCCGATCTGCTCGCGTACTGCCCGCCCGGGGCCGAGCTCGTCGACACAGCGAACCTCAGCCTCGAGCAGATCGTCGCGAAGCTCGTCGGGGCCCACGGTGCCGGGCACGAGGTTGCGCGGCTGTGCTCGGGTGATCCGTCGCTCTACAGCGCCGTCGCCGAGCAGGTGCGGCGGCTCGATGCCGCCGGTGTTCCCTACGAAGTCGTGCCCGGCGTGCCCGCCTTCGCCGCTTCGGCCGCCGCGCTGAAGCGGGAGCTCACCGTGCCCGAAATCGGGCAGAGCCTGGTGATCACGCGCGTTCAGGCGCGCTCCACCAAGATGCCGCCCGGCGAAACCCTTGCCGCCTTTGCCGCGACCGGGGCCACGCTTGCGCTGCACCTCGCCATCAACCACGTCGAACGGGTGGCCGACGAACTCAAGCCCCACTACGGCGAGGACTGCCCGGTCGCCGTCGTCGCGCTCGCGAGTCAGCCCGGCGAGACCGTCGTGCGCGGGGTGCTCGGCGAACTGCCCGTCCTCGTGCGCGAAGCCGGGATGACGCGCGCGGCCACCATCTTCGTCGGGCGGGTGCTCGGCGCCACGAACTTTCCCGACAGCTTCCTCTACTCGAGTGCCCGGGACCGGGCGAACCAACCGGAGTCGTTGTGACGGAACTGCGCTGGGGCCTGCTGGCCGCCGGGACGATCGCTGCCCACTTCGCCGCGGGCGTCGACGAAAGCAAACACGGCGTCCTCGGCGCCGTCGCCGCGCGGGACGCCGGTCGCGCGCGGGACTTCGCCACGCGCTTCGACATCCCGAAGGCCTACGGCAGCTACGAAGAGCTCCTCGCCGATCCGGACATCGACGCCGTATACGTCTCGACGCCGCACGCGCTGCACAAGCAGTGGGCCATCGCCGCCGCCGAAGCCGGGAAGCACGTCCTTTGCGAGAAGCCGCTGACGATCACCGCGTCCGATGCCGAAGAGGTGATCGCCGCCGCTCGGGCGCACGACGTCTTCCTGATGGAGGCCTTCATGTACCGGCTGCACCCGCAGACGCGGCGGCTGGCCGAGCTGATCTCGTCCGGCGCCATCGGCGAGGTCCGCGCGGTGGACACCACCTTCTCCTTCGACAGCAACCCCGAGGAGACCGCCCGGCTGAGCGACCCGGCGCTCGGCGGCGGCGGGATCCTGGACGTCGGCTGCTATTGCACGTCGCTGGCGCGGTTGGTCGCGCAGGCCGCGACCGGGCAGGACGTCGTCGAGCCGTCCGAGGTCAGCGGGATGGCGCACTTGTCCGCCACCGGCGTCGACGAGTGGGCGACCGGCCTGCTGCGCCTGCCCGGGGACATCCTCGCGACGATCTCGTGCGGGATCCGGCTGACCCGCGAGGACGGCATCCACGTCTTCGGCTCGGACGGGCAGATCCACATCCCGGAGCCGGCGTGGATCCACCCGCTGCGCAAGCCCGGCGTCTCGCAGATCATCCTGACCCCGGCGAGCGGCGAGCCGGAGGTCATCGAGGTCGAGGCTACCCAGGGCGTCTTCGCGCGCGAAGCCGACCACGTCGCCGCGCACATCGATGACCGGCAGGCACCCGAGCTGACCTGGGCGGAGACCCTCGCCAACCTGCGTACGCTGGACCGCTGGCGGGAGGCCGTCGGCTACGGGCGTTCCTCGTGATCCTCATCCTCGGCGGGACCGGCGAAGCCCGGCAGCTCGCCGAAGCGCTCTCCGCGCGCGGAGTGCGCGTTGTCTCTTCGCTCGCGGGGCGCGTCGCGCGGCCGAGGCTCCCGGTCGGCGAAGTGCGCGTCGGCGGCTTCGGCGGCCCCGAGGGCCTCGCGCGGTACCTGCGCGAGAACCAGATCACCGCCGTCGTGGACGCGACGCACCCCTTCGCCGAGCGCATCGGCGCGAACGCGGCGGAAGCGGCCGAGCGAACCGACACGCCCCTGCTGAGGCTCGCGCGGCCGGGCTGGCAAGCGGGCCCGCACGACGTCTGGCACTGGGCCGACGACCTCGCCGACGCCGCCCGGCAGCTCCCCGACCTGGGCAATCGCGTGTTCCTCACCAGCGGTCGCCAGGGGCTCCCGGCCTTCGCGCACCTCGACGACCTGTGGTTCCTCATCCGGTGCGTCGATCCGCCCGAGCCGCCGCTGCCGCGGCACCACGAACTCCTCCTCGCGCGCGGGCCGTACGAGGTGGCCGCCGAACGGGCGCTGCTCGGCCGGGTCGACGTCCTGGTCACCAAGGACTCCGGCGGGCCGCAGACCAGCGCGAAGCTGACCGCGGCCCGTGAGCTCGGGAAGCCCGTCGTCGTGGTCCGGCGGCCTGCGCGGCCGCGTACGGAGACCGCCGAAACCGTCCCCGAAGCCGTCGAATGGGTCCTGCACCGATGATCGAAGAGTTCTACGAAGTCCTGCGCAAGCGTCGGGACGTCCGCGGCGAGTTCACCGGCGAGCCGATCCCCGAGGCCACGCTGACCCGGATCCTCGAGGCCGCGCACGCCGCGCCGAGCGTCGGGCTTACGCAGCCGTGGGACTTCGTGCTGGTCGAGGACGTCGCGACGCGCGAGAAGTTCGCGAAGCACGTCCACGAGGAGCGTGAGGTCTTCGCCGGGCAGCTCCGCGAAGACCGCGCCGGCACCTTCGCGAACATCAAGATCGAGGGCATCCTCGAGGCGAGCCTCGGCATCGTCGTCACCTACGACCCGGCGCGTGGCGCGCCCGACGTGCTCGGCCGGCACGCCATCGCCGACGCCGGGCTCTACTCGGTGTGCCTCGCGATCCAGAACCTCTGGCTCGCCGCGACCGCGGAAGGCCTGGGCGTCGGCTGGGTCAGCTTCTACCGCGAGCCCTTCCTGAGCGAGCTGCTCGGCATCCCGGACGGCGTCCGGCCGGTCGCGTGGCTCTGCACCGGGCCGGTCAGCGAGCTGGCGGCCGTTCCGGACCTCGAACGGCACGGTTGGCGCAGCCGCCGCCCGCTGTCCGCGGCGATACACCACGGGCGGTTCACCCCGCGTGACCCGGGGGCTGCGTCAGCCGCCGACGTCTGACCCGTTAGCGTTGCGCCGATGCGTCTGATTGCCGTAGCGCTGGGGTTGCTCTCGGCCTTGTGTGCGCTGGCTTTCCCCTTCCTGCCGGTGGTGCAGGACACGGCGGAGGTCGTCTGGCCGACCGGCAGCGACACCCGCTCCGTCAACGCGCCCTTGACCGGGTACTGGGCCCAGGACCTGCGGGCGGAGGTGCCGTGCGCGACCATCCGCTCGGTCGACGCCCGCACGAACGGTCCGGGCCTGCTGTTCGCCACGGTGCCGGACGGCCGCACCGACCCGAACGCCGGCAAGGGCGTCGGCCTGCAGCTGCGCATCGACAACGGCGTGCTGTTCGCCTCCAGCCAGGGGCAGCAGATCGCCCAGCAGCCGCTGCCGGCCGAGAAGTGCGACGTCGAGCTGGACGTCGACGCGACGCAGATGACCCTGGCCGTGGCCGGGACGCCGATCTTCCACGCGAACGGCGACGTCCGCCCGCGCCTGGTCGGCATCTACTCGTCGATCAACTCGAGCAAGGACCCGATCGCCGGCCTGCACGTTTCGGTCGTGCCGGACACGCGGTACCAGACGTCGCCGACCGCGCTGAAGATCGTCGTCGGCGTGCTCGCCGTGCTGTCGCTGATCGGCTGCCTGATCGCGGTCTGGCGCCGCGACTCCGGCTTCGCGAGACGCGCGCCGCGCTGGGCGCCGGTCGGCTGGTGGCGGCTGACCGCGCGGGACGCGACGGTGATCATCGCGCTCGGCGCGTGGGTCTTCATCGGGCCGGTGACCTCGGACGACGGCTACATCCTCACGATGGCCCGGGTCACCGAGGCGACCGGCTACCTGACGAACTACCACCGCTGGTTCGGGGTCGCCGAGGCGCCGTTCGGCTGGTTCTACCACGTCTTCGAGCTGATGACGCACGTCAGCACGGTGCCGCCGTGGATCCGGCTGCCGTCGTTCCTGCTCGGCGTGCTCAGCTGGCTGCTGATCAGCCGCGAGGTGATGCCGCGCCTGGGCACCCAGATCCGCACCAGCCGCCCGGCCAGCTGGGCGGCCGCGACGGTGTTCCTGATCTGGTGGATGCCCTACAACAACGGCGTCCGCCCGGAACCGGTGGCCGCGCTCGGCTCGCTGCTGGCCATCTGCGCGGTCGAGCGCGCGCTGGTGACGCGGCGGCTGCTGCCCCTGTGCCTCGGCCTGACCGCGGCCGGGTTCACCCTGGCCGCGACGCCGACCGGGCTGATCGCGGTGGCGCCGTTCCTGGTCGCCGCGCGCCCGCTGTTCAAGCTGGTGCGCCAGCGCGCGAACGAGAACGGCTGGCTGCCGGTGCTCGCGCCGGTCGCCGCCGCCGGGCTGCTCGTGCTGGTCGTGGTGTTCGCCGACCAGACGTTCGCGACCGTCCAGGAAGCGACCCGGATCCGGACCCAGGTCGGCCCGAACCTGTCGTGGTTCCAGGAGCTCGCGCGCTACCAGCTGCTGTTCGCCGACCTGCCGGACGGTTCGGCGCCACGCCGGTTCCCGGTGCTGCTGGTCGTCCTCTGCACCGCGACCTGCCTGGTGGTGTTGCTGCGCCGCAGCCGGATCCCCGGCGCGGCGCTCGGCCCGGCCCGCCGCCTGATCGGCACCACGGCGCTGTTCTTCCTGCTCCTGGCCCTGACGCCGACGAAGTGGACGCACCACTTCGGCGCGTTCGCCGCGGTCGGCGCGTCGATGGCGGCCCTGGCCGCCCTCGCGACCAGCTCGACGGTGCTGCGGTCCCAGCGCAACCGAGCGGCCTTCCTCGCGGCGCTGCTGGTGGTCGCCGCGCTGGCCGCGACCGGGCCGAACACGTACTGGTTCGTCTCCCGCCTCGGCGTCCAGTGGACGAACGTGGCGCCGTCGATCGGCGGCCTCCCGCTGTCGACGATCCTGCTGGTCGCGGCCGCGATCGCCGGGATATACGCGTTCGTCGAGAATGTCCGCGCGCACCGGCCGGGCCTGCCGGACCAGCCCCAGGAAGGCCGGCTGCGCGCGCTGCGGCTCGGGTCGCTGTCGCTGGTGGTGGTCTGCGGCCTGGTGGCGGCGGGCGAGTTCGTCACGATGGCGTGGGCGATCCACAACCAGTCCGGCAGCTACAGCCTGGGCGCGGCGAACGTCGGGCACCTGTTCGGCAAGAGCTGCAACCTCTCCGACCACGTCATGGTCGAGCGCGACGCGGCGACGAGCATCCTGCATCCGCAGGCCGAGCAGCGGACCGTCGCGGAGAAGCCCAAGGAGCCCGAGTCCCCGCTGCCGAACCCCGACCAGGACAACGGCCGCGTCCAGACCGGTTTCCACACCCGCCCGGTCGACGACAAGGACCCGCTGGCCGAGCCGCCGCACGGGTTCACCCCGGAGAAGGTGCCGATGTGGTCGAGCTACCTCGACCCGGAGACGCGCGCCGGCCGGCTGCGCAGCGACTGGTACGCGCTGACGGAGAAGCCGGCGGACGGCCAGATCGTGGTGGCGACGGCCGGGGCGGCCCGCCGTCCGACGTCGGTCAGCCTTGACTACGGCGTCGACACCCCGGACGGCGTGAAGGTGCTGCGCAGCCAGTTCATGCTGCCGCCGGGGTCGGGCACGGGCGGCTGGAACGACACCCGCATCAACCTGCGCGACCTGCCGCCGGAGACGAACGCGGTCCGCATCAACATCGTGGACAACGACCTGACGGAGGACGGCTGGATCGCGGCCTCGGCGCCGCGCGTCCCGACGTTCACGACGCTGACGGACCGCATCGGCTCGAAGCCGGTGTACGTGGACTGGCCGGCGTCGTTCGTGTACCCGTGCGTCCAGCCGGTGACGTCGCACGACGGCATCTCCCAGGTCCCGGACTACCGCATCACCGCGGGTGGCCTGGCGGACGAGGCCCAGTGGGCGTCCTCGACGAACGGCGGCCCGATCGGCTGGCTGGAGGAGCTGGCCGAGGAGCCGGAGGTGCCGAGTTACCTGATCGGCCAGCCGAGCCAGTCGTGGGGCCAGCTGCTGCAGATCGAGCCGTTCACCGAGGGCATCGCCCCGACGATCGTCCACGGCGAGAAGACGGTGCCGGGCTGGTGGTCGCCGGGTCCGGGACCGCGCCAGCCCAACGGCAAGGACCCGACGCGCTGACCCGTCGTTCTCACGATCAGCGTCACCAGGTCCAGCGCGCTCTCGTTCGCGCGGCTGCGCCCGCCGGTGAC
>NZ_JBSGBK010000084.1:0-37157 GCF_053601215.1 Amycolatopsis sp. NPDC004772 | reverse complement strand
TCACGCGTTCCACGACTGCCCCCCGCCCCACGCGCCCCATTGTGGCGTTCGGTGCGTCTGACGCACCGAACGCCACATTGGGTGCGTTGGACGCAACCAACGCCACATTGGGGTGGTTGAGAGGCGGGGTCATCGGCGGCCGAACCGTTCGGCCAGGGCCGGGTCGGATTCCCACCACAGGCCGGTCGGCGGCGCTTCGTCCAGCCGGACGTCGAGCTGCTTCGCCCGCCGTTCGTCGTCGCGGGCCCACCGCACGAACAACGCGACGACGAACGGCAGGCCGGCGACGTCACCGCCGATCCACAGCACGCCCGCGCCGATGATCTGGTCGGTGCGCAGGTCGGGGCCCCAGCCGGGGTGCGCGGCCGCGTAGTGGGCCGGGGCGAGCAGCGGGCCGAGCCACAGCACGAGGCCGAGCGCGCCGTCGAAGATCACCTCGGCGAACGCGATCCACACCGTCACCAGGTGCGGGTCCTCCCGCGGCGTCGGATCGAGGCCCAGGCGCGTCCAGAAGTAGGTGAAGCCGGCCAGCACGAGGGCCAGCCGGACCAGGTCGTCGACGAGCGGTGAGCGCAGCGTGAGGTCGTAAAGCGGCGTCAGATACAGCACGAGCACCGGCGCGACCAGGACGACGGTGACGACCGGTGGGAACGTCAGCGCGCGGGCGAGCGGGCCGCGGCCGTGCCTCCGCAGCCACCGGGCGTCGACGGTGTCCAGCAGCAGCCGGAGGGGCGCCCCCAGGGCCAGCAGCAGCGGCGTGATCATCAGCAGCGTGACCGTCTGGACCGCGCGGACCCAGAAGAACGTCGTGTCGTAGACGGCGAGGGGTGAGCAGGTGACGACCGGGATCGTCGCGAGCCCGGCGAGGAACGCCGTCGTGCGGCCCGGGGGCCAGCCGCGGCCGCGGGCCGCGCGGAGGTAGAGCGCGCCCGCGGCGAGCACGCCGAGGACGGCCGGGGCGTCGAACGTCAGCGGCATTTCAGACCGCGAAGAAGATCAGGCTGCCGATTCCGGCTACCACGCAGTAAATGGCGAACGGGGTCAGAGTGCGCGTTTCGAAGTATCCGGTGAGGAACCGGACGGAAATGTACGAAGCCACCCCGGCGACGACGCTGCCGACGAGCGCGGGACCGAGCGAAGCGTGGTTTTCGGCGGCGAAGAGCGTCGGCATCTTGAGCACGCCCGCGGCGAGGATCACCGGCGTGGCGAGCAGGAAGGCGAACCGCGCCGCGTCCTCGTGGCCCAGCCCGCGGCGGAGGCCGGCGACCATGGTGATGCCCGAGCGGCTGATGCCCGGCAGCAGCGCGAGGATCTGCGCGGCACCGATCAGCACGGCCTCGCCGACCCGCAGCTTCGCCAGCCGGACGTCGGTCGCCTCCTCGATCGAGACCGCCCGCATGACCAGCGTGTCCTCGGCCGAGAAGTCCACTGTGTCCGCTTCCTCCGCGGGCCTGCGCCGGGAGAACTTCTCGGCGGCGTAAAGGACACCGCCGTTGAGCGCGAGGAAGATCGCCGACGGCACCGGCTTGCCGAGGTAGTCGCGCAGCAGGCTTTCCAGCAGCAGGCCGGCCAGCCCGACCGGGATGGTGGCGAGCACCAGCAGCCAGGCGAGCCGCTGGTCGGGCGTGCGGACCTCGCGGTGGCGGAGGGACGCCCAGAGGCCGCCGACGATCCGCACCCAGTCCTTGCGGAAGAACAGGACCAGCGCGAGCGCGGTGGCGACGTGCATCGCCACCAGCACCGCGAGGTACGGCGAATCCTTCCCGATGCTCAGGTCCCGCTGCCACGAGCCGCCGAGCCAGGCCGGCAGCAGGATGCTGTGGCCGAGACTGGACACCGGAAACAATTCCGACACCCCTTGCAATGCCCCGACGACAATCGCCTCGAAATAGGTCACCGCGGACATTCCGTACCCCTTTTTGCCGAATCCCGACCCCGGAAGCTACCGGCCCTTTCGTTAGCGCCGGGCAAGGGGGACGCGCGCGCTCAGCGTCCTCACAGCAGATGTTCACATCCATGAACATCAATCATGTTCTTGACTGGTGTTCGACTCGTGGCTTAGCGTTTAGCCCGTCGCCGCCACGACGAAGCATCGACCCTCGACGAGGAGGACCGAAATGCGTGCGCGGATCACCTGCCCCGACGAACTCCGGGCTCCCTGAACCGGGGACCCGCTCAGCCCGGCGGCGGGGGCGGGTCCCCACCTTTCTTGGCCGTCGTCCCGGCACTCGGCGGCGGGGCGTCGGGGCGACGGCCAAGGCCCTACGGCACAGTGACTTGCATGGAGGAGCTGTACCCGCCGATCGCCCCGCGTGCCGAAGGGTTCCTGGAAACCGGTGACGGGCACCGGATCCGCTGCCAGGAGGCGGGCAATCCGGCCGGGAAGCCGGTCGTGGTGCTGCACGGCGGTCCCGGCAGCGGGATCGCCCCGATGGCCCGGCGGCACTTCGACCCGGCGGCGTACCGGATCGTCCTGTTCGACCAGCGCGGCTCGGGGCAGTCGACGCCGGGCGCGCACGACCTGGCTGCGAACACGCTGTGGCACCTGGTTTCCGACATGGAGACCCTGCGCGAGCGGCTCGGCATCGACCGCTGGCAGCTCTTCGGCGGCTCCTGGGGCGCGACGCTCGCGCTCGCGTACGCCGAGACGCACCCTTCGCGTGTCAGCGAGATCATCCTGCGGGGCGTGTTCACCGTCCGGCAGAGCGAGCTGGACTGGATCTACCGCGGCGGCGCGGCCCACCTGTTCCCCCGCGAGTGGGAGGCGTTCCTGGCGCCGTTGCCCGCTTCCCTGCGCGACGACCCCCTCGCCGGGTACGCGGTGCTGCTCGACGACCCCGCCGAGGAGGTCCGCCACCGCGCGGCGGTCGCGTGGAGCACCTGGGAAGGCGCGACGGTTTCGGTGCTGCCGCAGGAGTCGTTCGTCCGCCAGTACGCGGACCCGGCGTTCGCGCTGACCTTCGCCCGGCTCGCGGTCCACTACTTCACCCACGGCGCCTGGCTCGACGACGGGCAGCTGATCCGGGACGCGGGCAAGCTGGCCGGCATCCCGGGCGTGCTGGTCCAGGGCCGGTTCGACACGGTGTGCCCGCCGGTGACGGCGTACGAGCTGCACCGGGCGTGGCCGGGGTCGGAGCTGAAGCTGCTCGAGGGAGCGGGCCACGCGGTGACGGACCCGGGGGTGCTGGCGGCCCTGCGCGCGGCGACGGACTCATTCCGCGAGTAGCACGGCGAACACCTTCTCGAGCTTGCCCCGCAGGACGTCTTCGTCCGCGCGGTTGAGCTCGGTGCTCCCGATGAGCGTGCGCATCACCCAGAACCCGGCGATCACCGACAGCGCCAGCGCCAGCGCCGGGTCCGCCGGCGCGCGGTCCGGGAGCAGGCCGGCCAGGTGCTGCTCGACGTGCCGCTCGATGCCGGCTCGCAGGAGCTCCGCGGCCCGCGGGTTGGCCGCCGAACGCAGCATCAGCAGGAACGGGTCGAGCCGTCCGGCGTCCGGCGCCGTCCGGCGCACGAGCGAGGCCGCGAGGTCCGCGGCGAGCGTCGCCGGGTCGTCGGTGAGCACGGTCCGCTCGGCCATCGCCGCGTCGACGACCTCCGCGAAGAGGCCTTCCTTCGAGCCGAAGTAGCGGTTGACGAGCATCGCCGTGACACCGGCGGACTCGGCGATCTCGCGCACGCCGACACCGTCGTAGCCGGCCCGGGTGAACGCTTCGAGCGCGGACGCGAGGATCGCTTCCCGGGTCGCGGCGGCGTTGCGGGGTCTCATGTATACGAGTGTAGACTTCGGTTAAGTCTACAGCTGTATACCTCAGTGGAAGGAACGTCATGGACCTCGAAATCGCAGGTAAGCGCGCTCTGGTCACCGGTTCGAGCGCGGGTCTCGGCGAGGCGATCGCGCGGCTGCTGGCCGCGGAAGGCGCGGCCGTGGTCGTCCACGGCCGGAACGCGGCCCGCACGGAGCAGGTGGCGGCGGCGATCGGCGCGGCCGGGATCGCCCTGGGCGATTTGTCGACCGACGCCGGAGCCGACGCGGTCGCCGCGGCGGCCGGGGACGTCGACATCCTGGTCAACAACGCCGGCGCGTACGACCACCTGGGGTGGGGCGACGCGACCCCGGCGGACTGGACCGCGATGTACGAGGCGAACGTCGTCTCGGCGGTCCGGATGATCCACCGGTGCGTGCCGGGCATGCGCGAGCGCGGCTGGGGCCGGGTCGTCCAGATCGGCGGCGGGCTGGCGATCCAGCCCCTGGCCATGCAGCCGCACTACACGGCGACGCTGGCCGCACGGCACAACCTGGCGGTGTCGCTGGCCCGCGACCTGGCCGGCACGGGCGTGACGTCGAACGTCGTCTCCCCCGGCGCGATCCTGGTCGACTCGGTGCGCGAGCTGCTGACGTCGATCGCCCCGCAGCACGGGTGGGGCACCGCGTGGGAAGACATCGAACGCGCCGCGGCGCGCGACCTGGTCCCCAACGACACCGGCCGCCTGGGCCGCCCCGAGGAGATCGCGGCCGCGGTGGGCTACCTGGTGAGCCCGGCGGCCGCCTACGTGAGCGGCGCGACGATCCGCGTGGACGGCGGCACGATCCGGTCAGTGCACTAGAGCCGCCCGCCCGAAGCCGTGTCGCCGGACAGGCGCTGGGCCAGGTACACCGGAACCGTCGACGCCACGATCAGCACCGCCGCCACCACGTTCACGATCGGGGCCTGGTTCGGCCGGAAGAGGTTGTTGTAGATCCAGATCGGCAGCGTCTCCATGCCTGTGCCGAGGGTGAACGTCGTCACGATGATCTCGTCGAACGACAGCGCGAACGCCAGCAGTCCGCCCGCCAGCAGCGCCGACCGCAGCATCGGGAACGTCACCAGGCGGAACGTCGTGAGGCCGGTGGCGCCGAGGTCCATCGACGCCTCCTCCAGGTTGCCGCCCATCCGCCGCAGCCGGGCCACGACGTTGTTGAACACCACCACGATGCAGAACGTCGCGTGCGCGATGATCGCCGTCAGCAGGCCGAGGTCGATGCCCAGGATCGTGCGGAACGCGTTGTTCAGCGCGATGCCCGTGACGATCCCCGGCAGCGCGATCGGCAGGATGATCAGCAGCGACACCGGGTTGCGGCCGAAGAACCGGTAGCGCTGCAACGCGAACGCCGCCATCGTGCCGAGCACCAGCGCGATCGCCGTCGCCGCCAGGCCCGCCTGGACGCTCGTCCACAGCGCGTGCAGCGCGCCTTCGTTGGACGCCGCGCGGCTCCACCACTCCAGGGTGAAGCGGGACGGCGGCCAGCCGAACGTCGTGTCCGCGTTGAACGAGTTGAGCAGCACCACCACCAGCGGGAAGTAGATCACCGCCAGGCCGAGCCCCAGCGCCACCCACAGCACCCTGCGCACGAGAACTCCTAGAGGTTGTCCAGCGCGCCGGTGCGGCGCACGGCGGCCAAGTACGCGAGCATGATCACGACCGGCACGGTCGCCACCGTCGCCGCGAACGGGAGGTTGTTGGCCGCGCCGATGTTGTCGTAGACGACGTTGCCGAGCATCTGGGAGGTGCCGCCGACGATCTTCACCGCGATGTAGTCGCCCAGGGACAACGAGAACGTGAAGATCGAGCCCGCCACGATCGCCGGGAACGTCAGGGGCAGGATCACCGAGCGGAACGTCCTCAGCGAGCGGGCGCCGAGGTCGCCGGACGCGTCGACCAGGGAGTCCGGCAGCCGGTCGAGGCCCGCGTAGATCGGCAGGATCATGTACGGCAGCCACAGGTACGACAGCGTGATGATCGTGGCCGTGACGCCGTACCCGGGCGAAATCGCGCTCAGGGCGCCGTTGCCGGACAGCATCGAGCGCCAGGCGTACGCCTTCACCAGGTAGCTCGCCCACAGCGGGGTCATCACCGCGATCACCAGGATCCGCTGCGCCCGCGGCGAAGCGAGCTTGGCCATCGCGTACGCCATCGGGAACGCGACGACGGCGTCGATCACCGTCACCAGCGCCGCGATCCCGACCGTGCGGAAGGTGATCGTGCGGTAGACCGCGTCGGTGAACAGCGTCTCGAAGTTGCCCAGCGACCAGTCGATGACGACCTGGCCGGTGAAGGCGTCGGTGTGCCAGAACGCCGTGACGAACAGCGCGGCGAGCGCGCCCAGGTAGGCCAGGCCGAGCCAGAGCAGCGGGGCCGACAGCAGGAAACCCAGGCGCAGCTTGGGTTTCCGGTAGAAGAAGGCGGAAACGGCGGTCATCGCACCTCGCAGGGTGAAGGCCGGACGCGGCGGGCGGAGTGGGGGGACACAGCCCGCCGCGTCCGGGGTTCGGGGGTCAGCCCTTGATCTCGGTCCAGGCCTTCGTCCACTCGCCGTAGTCCTTGCACTTGACGTCCGTGCGGCCGTCGAGGCACTGCGGGATCGGCGTGGTCCAGTACGCGATCTTCGCCGCGTACGCCGCGTCGTTGGCGTGGTAGGTGTCGCAGAGCGTCTTGTCCGTCATCTCCGCGCACGCCTTCGTGTTCGCCGGCGCTTCGCCGAAGTACTCGGCGACCTGGGCGTTCACCTTCGGGCTGATGATGTAATCGAGCCACTTGTACGCGCACGTCTTGTGCGCCGACTTCGCCGCCACCATCCAGGTGTCCGACCACCCGGTCGCGCCCTCGCTCGGCACCGCGGCCTCCAGCGGCGCCCCCTCGCCCTTGGTCAGGTTGACCGTGACCTGCCAGGCGGTGCCGACGACGGCGTCGGCGTTCTTCAGCGCCTGCGACTCCTTGAGGTAGTCCGACCAGTACTCGGACACCAGGGGCCGCTGCTGCTTGAGCAGGTTCACCGCGGCGGTGAACTGCTTGTCGTCGAGGGCGTACGGGTTCTTGATGCCCAGGTCCGGCTGGTGGGCCTGGAGGTAGAGCGCGGCGTCGGCGATGTAGATCGGCGAGTCGTAGGCGATCACCTTGCCCTTGTAGGGCGAGTTCGCGTCGAACATCACCGACCACGACGTCGGTGCCGGGGTCACCTTGTCGGTGCGCCAGGTCAGCAGGTTCGCGCCCCAGCCGTGCGGGATGCCGTAGGAGACGCCGCCCACGCTGTTCCACGACTTGTCCTTGAGGAACGGCTGGACGTCGGCGTAGTTCGGCACGAGCGCGGTGTTCACCGGCTCGGCGTCCCCGGAGGCGACCAGCCGCAGCGACGCGTCACCCGAGGCCGAAACGACGTCGTACTGCCCGGTCTTCATCAGCGTGACGGCCTCGTCGGACGTCCCGAACGGCTTGACGTTCACCTTGCAGCCGGTCTGCTGCTCGAACGGCGTGACCCAGTTGACCTTCGGGTCGTTCGACCCGTTCTCCGCGTACCCCGGCCAGGCGAGGACGTTCAGCTGCCCCTCCGGCTGCCCGAGCGCCTTCAGCGCTTCGAGCTTCGGCGGCGTGAAGCCCTGCGCGCCCGGCGGCGCGGCGGAGTTCGAGCCGGACGTGCCACATGCAGCCAACAGCAGGCTGGCGCCGAGGACCCCGGCGAGCCGCGTCTTCCTGTTCTTCATGGCATCCCTTCTGGGAACTACTGGACCTGGAAGCTGTGTTCGTTCCGCCAGCTGAGCCGGACGCGCCCGCCGGCGAACGCCGCGTTGTCGGTGTTCTGCCGGACGACGGAAAGCTGTCCTCCGGCGTCGAGCGCGACCGAATACCGCACGGTGGCGCCGGCGTAGACGACGTCGGTGACCGTGCCCGTCGCCGTGGTGTGCCCGGCCGCGGCGGGCTCGGACAGGTCGCCGTCGATGCGGATCTTCTCCGGCCGGATGCTGAACAGCCCCGGCCGGCCGATGACGCTCTCGGCACCACGCCCGCCCAGCAGGTTCGACGTCCCGACGAACCCGGCGACGAACGCGCTCGCCGGGCGTTCGTAGACCTCCTCGGGCGGCCCGACCTGCTCGATCCGGCCGTCGTTGAACACCGCGATGCGGTCGCTCATGGTGAGGGCTTCGTCCTGGTCGTGGGTGACGAAGACGAACGTGATGCCGACGTCCCGCTGGATCTGCTTGAGCTCCAGCTGCATCGCCTGCCGGAGCTTGAGGTCGAGGGCGCCGAGCGGCTCGTCGAGCAGCAGCACCTTCGGCCGGTTGACCAGCGCGCGGGCCAGGGCGACGCGCTGGCGCTGCCCGCCGGACAGCTGCGCGGGCTTGCGGGAGCCGTAGTCCTCCAGCCGCACCGTCTTCAGCGCTTCGAGCGCGCGCTCCCGGCGTTGCTGCTTCGGGACGCGCTTGACGCGCAGGCCGTACTCGACGTTCTGCTGCACGTTCATGTGCGGGAAGAGCGCGTAGTCCTGGAACACCGTGTTGACGTCCCGCTCGAACGGCGCGAGCCGGCTCACGTCGTGGCCGTCGAGCTCGATGGTGCCCTCGGTGGGCAGCTCGAACCCGGCGATCATGCGCAGCACCGTCGTCTTGCCGGAGCCGGACGGGCCGAGCATGGAGAAGAACTCGCCCGGCGGGATGTCGAGGTCGACGCCGTCGACCGCGTGGACGTCGCCGAAGTGCTTGCGCAGCCCGGAAAGCCGGATCGCCGGGCGCGTGCTCTCCGGTGCGGCGGGCTCTTCCCGCGTCTCGGACGGTGCTTGGTTGGGCATCGCGACCCTCACAGTGCGCTCATCACGTGCTTGACGCGCGTGTAGTCCTCGAGGCCGTAGAGGGAGAGGTCCTTGCCGTAGCCGGACTTCTTGAATCCGCCGTGCGGCATTTCGGCGACCAGGGGGATGTGCGTGTTGATCCAGACGCAGCCGAAGTCGAGCTTCGCGGCGGCGCGCATCGCCCGCTGGTGATCGCGGGTCCAGACCGACGACGCGAGGGCGTACTGGACGCCGTTTGCGAGCTTCAGGGCCTCGGCTTCGTCGGAGAACCGCTGGACGGTGATGACCGGGCCGAAGATCTCGTTCTGGATCGCCTCGTCGTCCTGCCGGAGGCCGGAGACGACGGTGGCCTCGTAGAAGTACCCCTCCTCGCCGGCCCGATGTCCTCCACAGTGGACGGTCGCGTGCTCCGGCAGCCGGTCGATGAACCCGGCCACCTTCTCGAGCTGGGCGGCGTTGTTGAGCGGGCCGTAGGCGACGTCTTCGTCGTCGGGCTTGCCGGTCCTGGTCTGCTCGGCCTGCCGGGTGAGCGCGGCGACGAAGGTGTCGTGCACGTCGTCGGCGACCAGCACGCGCGTGGCGGCGGTGCAGTCCTGGCCCGCGTTGAAGTACCCGGCGACGGCGATGGCCTCGGCGGCCGCTTCGAGGTCCGCGTCGCCGAAGACGATGACCGGCGCCTTGCCGCCGAGTTCCAGGTGCACGCGCTTGACGTCGTTCGCGGCCGACCGCGCCACTTCGATGCCGGCCCGGACCGAGCCGGTGATCGACACCATCGCCGGGATGTCGTGCTCGACCAGCGCGCGGCCGGTGTCGCGGTCGCCGCAGATCACGTTGAACACCCCGGGCGGGAAGAACTCGCCGGCGATCTCGGCGAGCAGCAGGGTCGACGCGGGGGTGGTGTCGGAGGGCTTGAGAACGACGGTGTTGCCGGCGGCGAGGGCGGGCGCGATCTTCCAGATGGCCATCAGCAGCGGGTAGTTCCACGGCGTGACCTGCGCGCAGACGCCGACCGGCTCGCGGCGCACGAACGACGTGTGGCCTTCCAGGTACTCCCCCGCGGCCCGGCCTTCGAGCACGCGCGCGGCCCCGGCGAAGAAGCGGACCTGGTCGAGGACCATCGGGATTTCTTCGGCCATGGTCAGCGCGACCGGTTTGCCGGTGTTCGCGGACTCGGTCGCGACCAGTTCTCCGGCCCGGGCTTCGAGGGCGTCGGCGAGCTTGAGCAGCGCGAGCTGGCGCTGGGAGGGCGTGGTTTCCCGCCAGGTCTCGAACGCGGTCGCGGCGACCTGCAGCGCGTTGTCGACGTCTTCCGGGCCGGCGATCGGGGCGGTGCAGTAGGGACGTCCGGTGACGGGGTCGACGATCTCCGCCGTCCGGCCCGACTTGGACTCGACGTACGCGCCGCCGACGTAGTGCTTGAGCTCCTGCGGCGGGGTGGGTGGGCTGGCAGAAGACACGGTCACTCCTCGGTGCTGACGGGAGCTAAAACATATGACTCCATATGTAATAGGACAAGGGCATGAGGCAAGATTGGTGCGAACGGGTACTCCGACCGGCGAGGATCACGATGCGCAAGGGCATGTCGCACAGCGCGCGATCCGCCATGTTCGCCCCGCTCGGCCAGGTCGGGCGGGCGGAGGCGGTGGCGGCGCGGCTGGTCGACGCCATCACCCTCGGCCTGCTCGCCGACCAGGAACAGCTGCCCAGCGAAGCCGACCTCGCCGCACAATTCGGCGTCTCGACGGTGACGGTCCGGGAGGCGCTGGTGGCCCTGCGGCAGCAGGGGCTGGTCGAGACTCGGCGAGGGCGCAGCGGCGGCAGCTTCGTGCGCGCGCCGGCCCACCCGCCCGCGGACGCGTGGCGCGCGCGGCTGCGCGAGGTGTCGCTGTCGGACCTGCGGGACGTCGGCGACCACTACCTGGCGATCGCCGGGGCCGCGGCCAAGCTCGCCGCCGAGCGCAGCTCCCCCGAGGACGTCGCCCGGCTGCGCCTGGCGACCGACGACCTCCGCACGGCCCACGGCATCGACTTCACCCGGGCGGAGCGGCAGTTCCACCTGGAGGTCGCCGCGGCCGCGCAGTCGCCGAGGTTGACGCACGAGGAGGTCCACCTGCAGAGCGAGCTGGGTGGGTTGCTGTGGCTGCCGCTCGGGTCCACGGCACCCTCGTGCGAGGAACACGCGGCGATCACCGCGGCGATTTCCTCCGCGGACGGCGAGCTGGCCCGCAAGCTGACCGAGGAACATCTCCTGGGCGCCCTCGACCGCCTCGCGGACGTGCACCTGGACCTGCTCACGCCGTAAACTTCCGCTACTCCGCGCATCGAGGTGAGCACCGTGAACGACACCCGCACGCTGGCCGGCGACGAGGTCGTCGAGCAGGTTTCCGCGTTGGTGGAAGGGGTTTTCGAGCGGCTCAAGCCCCTGCTGGCGGCCGCCGAGTCGGTCCTGGCGGACAGTCCCGCCGCGGCGGCCCTGCACCGGATCCGCCCGCAGGTCACCGAGGCACTGGGCGGGCTCATCATCGGCGCGGGGTTCGTCAGCGCCCCGCGCGTGCTGGCCGACTCGGAATTCGGCTTCGAGTGGTGGACGGGCTCGTCGTCGGAGCCGTCCCAGCTGTTCATCAGCCTCGACCCGGCGAGCGAGAACTTCCTGGACTACACGCGCCAGTCCTGGTTCACGGTCCCCCGCGACACCGGGCGGCGGCACATCAACGGCCCGTACGTCGATTACCTGTGCACCGACGAGTACACGCTGACGTTCACGATCCCGGTGTTCCGGGGTGATTCCTTCGCGGGCGTCGTCGGCGCGGACGTGTACGTGCGGGAGTTCGAGCGCGCGGTGCGGCCGCGGTTGCGTTCGCTGGGGCGCGGGGCGGCGCTGCTGAACGCGCAGGGCCGGGTGATCGTGTCGAACAGCGTCCGGCAGCCGACGGGATCGTTGGTGCGCGAGGCGGACGTCCCGGCGTGGTGGTCGGCGGGCGCGGAACCGGGCCCGGGATTGCGGCGGTGCGGCGATTCGCCGATCGTGCTGGTGACCGGGGCTTGAGGCCGACTGTCGAGGCTTCGCCGGTGGTATTGGCGAAGCCAACTCTATATAGCTAGAGTTGAGTCATGCAGTCGATAGGCCGGGCAACGGACGCCACCTTGGACGTCCTGGAGGTCCTGATCGGGCCGGGTGACGATCTCTACGGGCTGAGCATCGCCGAAGCAGCGGGGCGCAAGACCGGCGTGGTGTACCCGATCCTGAGCCGTCTCGAGCTGGCCGGCTGGGTGGACAGCTCCTGGGAGGCCGACGAGCGAACGGAGCGGGGGCCGCGGCGGCGGTTCTACCGGCTCACCCCGACGGGTCTCGAATCGGCGCGGGCCTTGCTGGTCGAACGCCGTGGGCACGTCCGGCAGCGCAGTGCCGCCACCGGCCGCGGAAACAGCGCCCCTCGACCTGCGTCGGCACTGCGGGAGCAACCGCGGTGAACGGCACCCTGATCACCATCGTCCTCGCAGTCGTGATTCCGCTGTTGGTCAACGAAGCGAGTGAGGTGGCCCCCTGGCTGGCGGGCCGGCTGGTGCGGTGGGGCGCCCGGCACCTCGGCCCCCATGCCGATATCGAGCGCTACGAGGAAGAGTGGTCGGCCGACCTGGAACGCGTCCCGGGAAAGCTGACCAAACTCGCCCACGCCTGCCTCGTGGTGGGCTGGAGCGTGCCGCGCATGCGCCGGCAGTTCTCGCCACGACGGTGGCTGACGCGGTGGAAGCGGTGGCGGTGGAACCGGACCATCGAGCGTTGGACGCCGGTCGTCTGGCACGTCGTGCGCGCGAGAGGACTTTCGCGGGCCGCTGCCGAAGACGCCGTCGTCGAAGTCTGGCTCCGCTACGGTCAGGAGTCCGAGGAGACGAAGCTGCCCGGCACCGAGATCGGACGGTGGCTCGTCGCACGCGCCCGGGAGCAGGTGCTGTGCGCCTCACCCGGCACCGATCCGGTGGAAGAACCCGCCGAGCCGATGACTCGCGATGCCAGGTTGTGGCGAGCGCAGTGTTCCCTCCCCCACGACGATCAGGAGGTCCTGCGCCTGGCCAGCCTGACGAAACCCCGGAAGGGGTGGAAGCGCACAACGCTCGAACAGCTCCTGGGGACGTCGTCAGCCGAGGCTGTCCGACGCCGCGATGCGGCGCTCGAGCGGCTTCGCGACCGTCTGGCCTCGGCGAAGGATCGCTCTGACAGCCACTGAGTCACCGTGCTGGTGACCGGGGCTTAGGGGCCGCCCAGCAGCGCGTACCTCACGAAGCAGCCCGGGCTGTCCCGCACGAGCACCGTCAACGGCGTTCCCTCGGGCACCGGCCGGGTGGTGAACACGGGGTGCGCCGGACCGAGCAGCGTGCCCACCTCGCCGACCCGGGTCAGGGAGGTTTCGTCGCCGCCGAACGGGACGCAGGTCGTGGAGCTGCGGTAGTCGCGGCCGTCGTGGTGGATGCGTGATGGGAGCCCGCCGTCGCCGGGCCGGGCGTAGCCGAAGTGGTTCGACGTCCACGGCAGGAACGCCAGCCCGCCCGCCGCGAGCAGGATGACGGCAGCCACGACAGCGGCGCGTTTCCAGGTCACCTCCCGAAGACGCCCGTCGGGGTGCTCAGGTTTGCAGCGCCACCCAAAGTTCCGCGCGGACGCCCGGTGCGTCCAGATCACGGCCCAGCAGTTCCTGCGCCTTCGTGATCCGGTTCCGCAGCGTGTGTCGGTGGACGCCCAGCCGCGCAGCCGCCACGTCCCAGTGGCCGTGATGTTCCAACCAGCAGCGCAGCGACGCCACCAGGTCACCGCGGCCCGTTTCGTCATGGCGGCGCAGCGGGGCCAGGAGGGTTCCGGCGTGGACGCGGGCCACCTCCGGGTCGATCAGGGACAGCAGCCCGCGGCCGGTGTGCTCGGCTGCCGAGATGAGGATCTTGTCCTCGGCCTCCGCCGCCTGGGCCGCCAGGCCCGCCTGCTCGAGCCCGGCCGCGAAATCCCGCGGGGCGACCGGGCCCGCCACCCCGCCGTGCAGGCCGCCGATCCGCAGCGCCGCCTCGGCAGCCTGCTCGACCACGCTCGCCGGACCGAAGGCGACCACCGACGCCCCGGAGCGGGCCGCGAACAGCTCGCCGTCCAGGGCCCCGAGCAGCTTGCGCCGGGCCGCGGGCGGGCCGAGGAACACCAGGACCGACCACGGCGCGGCCGGCGCCTCGGCCCCGGAAGCGGCCAGCACCCGCAGGGCCAGTTCGGCCTGGCCGCCCACGAGCAGCTCCACCAGCCCGGTCCGCAACGCCTCCCGCGCCGCCGCCTGCGCGCGATCCTGTTCCAGCGCCAGGGAAAGCACCGAGACCGCCGTGTTCACGATGTGCCGCCCCGCCGTGTCCAGGGAGGCCCCGACGGCGAGCACCCGGCGCGCGCTGGTGTCCAGCGTTTGCAGCACCACTTCGTCGTCCCCCAGCGACACCACTCGCGTGCCGGCCTGCAGCCGCTCCAGCTCTTCGCGCAGCGAAGCGCCGTACGCCCGCGCGCTCGCCGGAGCCGCTTCGGCGACGGTTGTGCGGTCGAAGAGCAGCACCCAGCCGTCGACGAGCTTCGCCAGCTTGCGCAGCACGCCCGCCGGGCCGCCCTTGCCGACCGCCGTGCGGGTCAGTTCCTGCTGGGCGCGGCCGATGCGGACCGTCGTCGCGTACTCGTCGGCCGCCACCGCGCGCGACACGGCCCGGGTGATCGCGATGAACGGCGTCTTCCGCGGCACCTCCAGCACCGGCAGCCCCACCGACGCCGCCGTCGTCACGAGCGAGCGCGGGACGGACTCGTGGCTCAGCCCGACGCCGAAACCGAGTCCCGCGACCCCGGCGGCCACGAGCCGGCGGACGTAGGCCGGTGACGTCTCTTCGTCCAGGGCCAGGCCGGTGGTGAGCAGCAACTCGCCGCCTTCGAGGAACGCCTGGGGATCGGTCAGCTCCGTCGGGTGGACCCAGCCGATCGGGCGGTCCAGGACGTCTTCGCCGGTCAGCACCCGCAGCCCGAGCGGGCGCTCGGCGGCCAGCCGGGCCAGCGTGAGTGCCATAACGGCCAATTGTACGCGCTGGATTGTCCAGAACGGCCACCTGACGACCGTCCGGTAACCGCTCATCCTGAGGACGTCCCCGACTTCCCAGGAGCACGCCGTGACCGCAAGCACCACCGCCGGGCCGCAGGCGCCGGCGCCCCGCCAGCGCAGGCTGCAGACCGAAATCCCCGGCCCCGTCTCGCGCGAGCTGCAGCAACGCCGCGTCGACGCCGTCGCCGCCGGGGTCAGCTCGGTGCTGCCCGTCTACGTCACCTCCGCCAGCGGCGGGCTGCTCACCGACGCCGACGGCAACGTGCTGATCGACTTCGGCTCCGGCATCGCGGTGACCAACGTCGGGCACTCCGCGCCCGCCGTCGTCGACCGCGTCCGCAAGCAGGCCTGCTGGTTCACCCACACCTGCTTCATGGTCACGCCGTACGAGGGGTACGTCGAGGTCTGCGAAGCCCTGGCCGAGCTGACGCCGGGCGACCACGCGAAGAAGTCGGTGCTGTTCAACTCCGGCGCCGAAGCCGTCGAGAACGCCGTGAAGATCGCGCGCACGGCGACCGGGCGCCAGGCCGTCGTCGTGTTCGACCACGCCTACCACGGCCGCACCAACCTGACCATGGGCATGACCGCGAAGTCCATTCCCTACAAGCACGGGTTCGGCCCGTTCGCGCCGGAGATCTACCGGGTGCCGGGCTCGTACCCGTTCCGCGACGGCCTGTCCGGCCCCGAAGCCGCCGCGCTGGCCATCGACCGGATCGAGAAGCAGATCGGCGGCGACCAGGTGGCCGCGGTGGTCCTCGAGCCGATCCAGGGCGAGGGCGGCTTCATCGAGCCGGCACGCGGCTTCCTGCCCGCGATCGCGGCCTGGTGCCGCGAAAACGGCGTCGTGTACGTCGCCGACGAGGTCCAAACCGGCTTCTGCCGCACCGGTGCGTGGTTCGCGTCCACCGACGAGGACGTGGTGCCGGACCTGATCGCGACGGCCAAGGGCATCGCGGGCGGCCTGCCGCTGTCCGCCGTCACCGGCCGCGCCGAGCTGCTGGACGCGGTCCCGCCGGGCGGCCTCGGCGGGACGTACGGCGGCAACCCGATTGCGTGCGCGGCGGCGCTCGGCTCGATCGAGACGATGAAGACCGAGAACCTGGCCGCGTCGGCCCAGCGCATCGAGGGGGCCGTGCTGCCGCGGCTGCGGGCACTGGCCGCCGAGACCGGCGTGATCGGCGACGTCCGCGGGCGCGGCGCGATGCTGGCCGCGGAGTTCGTGAAGCCCGGGACTTCGGAGCCCGACGCCGACCTGACCAAGCGCGTCGCGGCGGCCTGCCACCAGGCCGGTGTGGTGGTGCTGACCTGCGGGACCTACGGCAACGTCGTCCGCCTGCTGCCGCCGCTGGCGCTGTCCAACGACCTGCTCGACGAAGGCCTGTCGGTGCTGGAGCACGCCGTCCGGACGGAGGCCCGCGCATGACGTTCCCGTTCTGGGTCGCCGGGAAGCCGGTGACCGGCGGCGCGACCGCGGTCGTCCGGCACTCGTTCGACGGCTCCGAGGCGGGGTCCCACTTCGTCCCTTCGCCGTCGGACGTCGAAGCCGCGGTGCAGGCCGCGGCGGACGTCGCCGACGAGTTCGCGACGCTGCCCGCGCACGTCCGCGCCGGGGCGTTGGACCACGTGTCCCGTTCGCTGGGTGAGCGGTCCGAAGAGCTCGCCGCGCTGATCACGGCGGAATCGGGCAAGCCGCTGAAGTGGGCCCGCGGCGAGGTGGGGCGCGCGGTGTCGACGTTCCGCTGGGCGGCCGAGGAGGCCCGCCGCTTCTCGGGCGAGCTGCAGCGGCTCGACACGGACCCGGGCGGCACCGGCCGGCTGGCGCTGGTCCGGCGCGTGCCGCGGGGGCCGGTGCTGGGCATCACGCCGTTCAACTTCCCGCTGAACCTGGTGGCGCACAAGGTGGCCCCGGCGATCGCGGTCGGGGCGCCGATCGTGTTGAAGCCCGCGCCGGCGACCCCGCTGACGGCGTTGCTGCTGGGCGAAATCCTGGCCGGCACCGATCTGCCGGCGGGGTCGTGGTCGATCCTGCCGGTGGACAACGAGACGTCGTCCCGCCTGGTCGAGGACCCGCGCCTGCCGGTGGTGTCGTTCACCGGCTCGGTCCCGGTGGGCTGGGCGATCCGCGACCGCGTGCCCCGCAAGCACGTGGCCCTGGAGCTGGGCGGCAACGCGGCAGTGCTCGTCTGTCCGGATTGGACGGACCTGGACTTCGCGGCGCAGCGGATCGCGACGTTCGCGATGTACCAGGCAGGGCAGTCGTGCATTTCGGTGCAGCGGGTTTACGCGCACGACTCGGTGTTCGACGCGCTGGCCGCGAAGGTGCTCGACCAGGTCCGCGCGCTGGGAGTGGGTGACCCGCGCGCCGAGGGTGTCGACGTCGGCCCGTTGATCAACCTGGACGCCGCCGACCGGGTTTCGTCCTGGATTTCGTCGGCGGTGTCCGCGGGCGGCCGCCTCCTGACGGGCGGCGGGCAGTCGGGAGCGACGGTCGAGCCGACGGTGCTGGCGGACGTCCCGGAGGACGCGTCGGTGATGGCCGAGGAGGTGTTCGGGCCGGTGGTGTCGCTGGTCCGGGTGGCTTCCGTCGAGGAGGGCGTGGCGCGGATCAACGCGTCGCGGTTCGGGCTGCAGGCCGGGGTGTTCACCCGCGACGTCCCGACGGCGTTCGAGGTGTCGGCGGCGTTGAAGGTGGGTGGCGTGATCGTCGGGGACGTGCCGAGCTTCCGCGCCGACCAGATGCCGTACGGCGGGGTGAAGGACTCCGGGGTGGGGCGGGAAGGCCCGGCGTCGGCGATGGCGGACTTCACCGAGGAGCGCGTCACGGTCCTGACGGGATTGACGCTGTAAGGGCCTCGTGCGCCTCGACGAGTGACGGCCCGTACCAGGTGAGGTGGCGGCCCGAGACCAGGACGTACCGCGCGTCCGGGAAGTGGTCCGGGCCGTCCTCCTCGGTGAACAGGTACGGCTCGTCCGGCAGCACCAGCAGGTCCGCGTCCGCCGCGAAGTGCGCGCGCAGCTCCTCGATGTCCGGGCGCGGGTAGCGCTCCTCCGACGTCGCATACACGTTCGCCACGCCGACGCGGTGCAGGACGTCGCCGGCGAAGGTGTCGCGGCCCAGCACGATCCACGGCTTGCGCCACACCGGGACCACCGCGTGGAAGCGCACCGGCCGGACCTCGCGCCAGGCCTCTTCCGCCGCCACCAGCCACTCCGGCTCGGCCAGCTCGTACGCCTGCGTCAGGATCCGGCGCAGCGAGCCGAGCGCCGCGGGCACCGACGCCGCCGCGGCCATCACCCACACCGGGATTCCGTTGGCGCGCAGGCGTTCCACGTCCTCCTGGCGGTTCTCCTCCGCGTTGGCCAGCACCAGGTCCGGCGCCAGGTCGAGCACGCGGTCCAGCTTCGGGTACTTCGACCCGCCCACCCGCGGCACGTCCAAAGTGGACGGATGCGTGCAGTAGTCCGTCGCGCCCGCCAGCCGTCCGGGGGCGCTGAGCTCGACCGCTTCGGTGAGCGACGGGACGAGGGACACCACCCGGGCCGCCGGTCCGGACAGCGGCACCGGTTCGCCGAGGTCGTCGACCAGGTACGTCATGCGCGTTCGAACGACACCTTCCGCTTGTCGACGTCGACCGCGGTCAGCCGGACCGCGATCCGCTCCCCCGCGGTCAGCCGCTCCCCCGCGCACTTCGCCATCACCGTGGGGTCCTCGACCAGGATCTCCGCCTTGTTCTCGTCCGCGCGCAGCACCACCGCACTGAACTCGCCGCCGACGTGCTCGGCCAGCACCCACGCCTCGACCTGGTCGATGCACGCCCGCTCGACCTTCGCGGCGAGCGTGTCCGACGCGCTCATCCGCTCCGGGACGTCGGCGAGCGCCGCCCGCACCCACTCCGGGACCTCGCGGCCGGCCGAGACGGCGAGGCAGATCTCCGTGGCGAACCGGTCGACCAGCCGCCGGATCGGGGCCGTGACGTGCGCATACGCGCCGCCGATGCCCGCGTGCGTCGTCAGTGACGGCAGCTCGCCGTCGAACGCCGTGTAGCCCGCGCCGCGCAGCAGCCTGGTCGTGTCCGCGTAGAGCGCCATCGACGCCGGCTGCCCGGGGTCCAATCGGGACAGGAACTCCGAAACGGTCGCCTCCGGCGCCCACGCGATGCCGAGCGCTTCGGCCGAGCGGCGCAGCCAGTCGACGGCCTCGGGCTCCGGGTCGGGCAGCGTGCGCAGGACGCCGATCCGCGCGTCGAGCATGATCCGTGCCGCGGCCATCCCGGTGAGCAGCGAGATCTCGGCGTTCCAGGCGTCGACGGCGGTGCGCGGGCGGCGGGCGAGCACCCAGCCGCCGTCCGGGTCGCCGGTGATCTCCTGCTCCGGCAGCTGCAGCTCGACGGCGCCGCGCCGGACGGCCAGCTCGCGCCGCCGCCGGCCCAGCTCCGGCAGCGCGGCGACCGACGGGTGCGGGTTCCCGGCGTCGAGGGCGGCCTGCACCGTCTCGTAGTCGAACTGCTCGGTGGACCGGACCAGCGCGCGGCGGACGCGGGTGGCGGTCGGCTCACCGGCGTCGTCGGTCTCGATGGTCCAGAGCACCGCGGGCCGGATCTCGCCGGGCAGCAGGCTCGCCGCGCCTTCGGAGAGCACCGGCGGGTGCAGCGGGACGTTGCCGTCGGGCAGGTAGAGCGTCTGGCCGCGCAGGCGCGATTCGCGGTCGAGCGCGCCGCCGGGCGGGATGAACGCGGCGAGGTCGGCGATGGCGTAGTGCACGCGGAAGCCGTGCGCGGTCTTCTCGACCACCATCGCCTGGTCCAGGTCCTTGGACCCGGGCGGGTCGATGGTGACGAACGGCAGGTCGGTCGCGTCCTCGCGGGGGCCGGCGCTGGCCAGCGGGTCGAGGACCGCCGCCTCCGCCTCGGCCAGCACCTCGGGCCCGAACGACTCCGGCAGCGAAAACTCGGCACGCAGGGGGCCGAAGTCCCCGCCCGCCGAGTGTGTCCTGATCACGAGGGGAGGCACCCCCCAACCCTAACCCGCGCCGGGCCCGGAGATCGCCCGATCGGGCGCGGGCCGGTCGGGTGTACGTTGCCCGGGCATAATGAAAACCGTCATCATTGCCAGAAGGGGACCCCGACCGTGAAGATCGCGTTCGTCGGCAAGGGCGGCAGCGGCAAGACCACGCTGTCGTCGCTGTTCGTGGCCTACCTCGCCGACGCCGGCCTGCCGGTGCTGGCCATCGACGCCGACATCAACCAGCACCTGGCGGTGGCCCTCGGCGCGACCGAGGAGGAAGCGCTCGCCTGGCCCACGCTGGGCGACAACATGGCGCTGATCAAGGACTACCTGCGCGGCGACAACCCGCGGATCCCGGACGCGGCGTCGATGATCAAGACGACCCCGCCCGGCCGCGGTTCGCGCCTGGTCCGGCCGTTCGAGGACAACCCGGTGTTCGCAGCGTGCTTCCGCCAGCTGGGCGGCGTCCGGCTGGGCGTCACCGGCCAGTTCGACGAGGACGACCTCGGCGTCAAGTGCTATCACTCGAAGGTGGGGGCGGCCGAGCTGCTGCTGAACCACCTGGTCGACGTCGACGGCGAGTACGTCGTGATGGACATGACGGCGGGCGCGGATGCGTTCGCTTCGGGCCTGTTCACCCGGTTCGACGTGACGTTCCTGGTCTGCGAGCCGACGGTGCGGAGCGTGGGCGTGTACCGCCAGTACGCGGACTACGCGCGCGACTTCGGCGTCCGGCTCGTGGTGGTGGGCAACAAGGTGACGGACGCGGAGGACGTCGAGTTCCTGCAGGACCAGGTCGGCTCGGCGCTGCTGGGGTGGCTGTCGGCATCCGGGCACGTGCGGGCGGCCGAGCGCGGAACGGCCCGCCCGATCGCGGAGCTCGAGCCGGTCAACCTGGCCACGCTGGCCTCGATGCGCACGGCGGTCGACGCGGAAGAGCGCGATTGGGCGCGCTACCAGCGCCAGGCGGTCGAGTTCCACCTGCGCAACGCGGCGGCCTGGGCCGGCGCCGACCTCGCCGCGCAGGTGGACCCGGAGTTCGTGCTGAGCCCGCGGCTGACGGTCTAGTCGTCGTCCTCGGCATCGGCCCGCCGGGTGCGCTCCCGGGCGATCTCGAGGGCGCGCCGGGCGGTGGCCTCGTCGGGGTACGGGCCGAGCAGATCGACGCCGCGGCTGCGTTCGAGGTGCTCGACCTGGTGGGTGCGGGTGTTGTAGTACCACCCCTGGTCCGGGTTCGGGTCGTTCGACATGGTCCTAGGTTCGCACCCGAGCGCCGGTTTTTCAGCGCTTGTACCGGTAGGGAATCTCGGTCGGCTGCCCGGTGGGCCCGAAGTCCTGCGGTTCTTCGGGCTCTTTCTGTTCGGTGAATTCGTCGAACCAGCCGCGCGGGGTGCCGCGGGGAGGGGTCTCGGGCTCTTGGCGCGAGGGCTGCGGGAGCGGGGTGTCCCGCCCGGGGAAGACGGGACGGGCGTTGGGAGCCGAGGGTGGGACGGGGGGCATGGTCCCAGGGCCGGGGAAGACGGGGCGCGCGGGGGCGGCGTGGCGGGCCGGGAACGGCTGGGGGGTGGATTCGGGGCCGGGAAAGACCGGCTTGGGGGTTTGGGCGCGGTTGGGTGGGGTTGGGCCTGGGGTTGGGGCGGGGGTGCCGGGTGCCGGCGGGCTTTGCGCCGGACCGGCGGCCGGAGCGCCGGGCGCTGCGGGGGAAGCAGCCGGACCTTGCGCCGGACCGGCGGCCGGAGTGCCGGATACCGCTGGGGAACCAGGCTGGCTTTGCACTGGGCTGGGCACCGGGGCAGCGCTGGGTGCCATTGGGGAATCGACCGGGCCTTGCACCGGCCGGCCGGGTGTCGTCTGGGAGCCGGCCGCGCCTCCGCCATGCGCGGGCGTGGTGCCTGGGTGAGGACTCGGCCCCTGGGGGGTGCCTGACAGCGAGGCGGCGCTGGGAGCCGTGGACGTGCCGTGCACGGGCGCAGCTCCCGGCGTAGCTCCGGTGCCCTGAGGTGCCGAGCTGGGGCCTTGTGCGGCGGCAGGCGCCGAGCCGATGCCCTGAGCCGGGGCCGGGTGGCTGCCGGGCGTGGCGCCCGGGCTGCCGGGAGCCGGCAAGTTTGCGGGCCCCCAGGGCGGCTTGGGCAGATGGGCACCGGTCATCGGAGCCGGTGAGGTCGGCTGGGGGGCTTCGGCCGGGGCAGCGCTCGGCTGGGGAACGTCCGGGGCGGCCTGCGATTCGGCACGCTCCTGGGCGCCGCCAGTCTGCGCCGCCGGCTGCGGCACGGCAGCGGGTGCCGGCGGTTCGGCGGGCAACTCCGGCTCCGAGGCGGCCGTCGGCTGCGAAACCGCAGCGGATACCGACGGCTCGGCGGGCGGCGCCACTTCTGAGGCGGCCGTCGGCTGCGGAACCGCAGCGGATACCGACGGCTCGGCGGGCGGCGCCACTTCTGAGGCGGCCGTCGGCTGCGGAACGGCAACGGGTGTCGGCTGTTCCGCTCCAGAAGGGGCCGCCGGTTGGGGAACCTCGGGAGTTGCCGGCGATTCCGCGGCAGGCATCGACTGCGGGGCATCGGGTGCCGTCTGCGATTCCCCGGCAGGCTGTGCGCCGACCGGCGGCTGCGGCTGCGGCTGCGGCTGCGGCTGCGGCTGCGGACCAACCGAGTCCCCTTCTTGCGGCGCAGCCGGCACGCCCGGCTGGATGGGCTCAGCCGGATGGTCCGGCTTCCGTTCCGCAGCGCTGGGATCTTCCGGCTCGGTCCGGCCTGACTCGCCCGCCTGCGACTTGACGGCTGCGGGTGCCGCGTCGGTCTGGGGCTCGTTCGATGGCACCGATCCGGCCGGAAGTTCGACCGGCTCCGGGCGAGTGGCCTCGTCCGATGCCGCTCCGGCGGATGCCGATACGGCCTCCTCCGGCAGCTCCGCCTTTCGCGATGCCGGTGCTTCCTGCTGGTCAGGAACCGGTTCAGCACTCGTATCCCCCGCCTCGGCCGAAGCCGACGCAGCAGCCTCCGGCCGATCCGCCTCCAGCGCCACCGATTCGGCCGCCTCCGCCTGAGCCGCAGGTTCACCGGGTGCCGGCTTCTCAGCCGCTGGCTGCTCCACGTCCTGCGGTGCTGCCGGCGCAAGGTCGGGCCCCGAGACGGCACCTTGCGGCCGTTCGGACTCCCGTGGCGCCGAGGACGAGGTGACGGTCTCCGGAACGTCCACCGGCTCAGCCCCAGGACGAGACCCCTGAGCCTGCACGACCTCAGGCGCCGGGCGTTCCACGGCAGGAACCGGCTCAGGCGCAGAACTGACCGCATCCGGCGCCGCATGGCGGGGCGCGGTCGGGGCCTTCACCGGGCCCGGCAGGTCCGGCTCGGCCGTCAGCGACCAGTCCGGCTCCGGCGCCCCGCCACCGGACGAACCCGGGCGCGCCCAGGCCCCCGGCACCTGCTGCTCAGGCGTCCCCGGGACCGACTGCGCCGGCGGGGGGTGGGGCACCGTCCGCCACACCGGGGCCGGGCCGATGTTCATCGGGGCCGGGGCTGCCACCGAGCCCGACGGTGACGCCGCCGGCGGTGCGGAGCGCGCGGCTGGCTTGGGGATCGGGTCCAGGCAGGACACCAGGACCGAGGTGTTCTCCGGGTCCGGGACCTTCCGTCCGCTCCTCTCCCGGTAGACCATCTCGCCGTCCGCGTCCATCTCCACCAGGTAGCCCGCCTCCGCGAGCTGTTCCTCGTCGAGGTCCGCCAGCTTCTCGTAGCGCGAAGGCACCACTCGATAGATCGGCCACGCCAGGCCCGCGTGCTCCGCGTGGAATTGGGCCAGCAACGCCGCCATCTGGTGCTGCCACGGCAGCGACATGCCCTCGGCCAGCGACCGCGGCAGCACCACGTACCCCGCGTCGACCCCCGGATAGCCCTGGCCCAGCTGGTCGGCGAGCGGGGTGCTGGACACGGGACGCGCGCTCTGCCGGGGCGGCTGAGGCGCGCCGAACAGCGCCGCCGGGTCCCGGGGCTCGCCCGCTCCGGGCTTGCCCCTCCTGCCGAATTTGCGTCCCACGTGCTCATCCTCTGCCAGTACGCGGCCACCTGCTCGGGGAAGCGGCCGCGACGTCGGTGCGATCGGTGTCCAGGCCCTCGCAACCCATGCTAAACGCCGGGGCGGACCGCCTGCGGCACGAGTTCGCGCTCGTCGAACGAGAACGCCCGGGTGTGCACCGGGACACCCGTCTGCTGCGCCTCGACGATCTTGTTGTCCCCCAGGTACATCATCACGTGGTGGATGGACGACGGGTCCGATGGGTCGGTGGCGAGGAACAGCAGGTCACCGGGCTGTGCGTCGCGCACCGGCAGGTACGCGCCGGCGTGGTACTGGTCGCGCGAGACCCGCGGCAGGATGATCCCCGCCGACTCGTACGCGCGCAGCATCAGGCCCGAACAGTCGTAGGAATCCGGGCCCGTGGCGCCCCACACATACGGCTTGCCCTGCTCGCCCAGCGCGAAACTGATCGCCTGCCCGGCCGCCTGGCTCGGTGGCAGCAGCGCGCCCAGGCCGGTGCCGCAGGCGACGACGTCGACGACCTGGCCGACCGTCTCCACCAGCGTCGCCGCCATCGGCTCCCACTTGTGGTAGCGGTCCGGGAAGCCCGAACGCTCCACCGCCTGCGCCGCGTCGCCGGGCCGCTTGTTCTCCCAGTCCGGCACCGCGAGCAGGACGTCGTAGAACTTGTTGACCGCGTATGTCGGGTTCGTCACCTCGGCGACCGATCCCCAGCCCATCGACGGCCGCATCTGGAAGATGCCCTGGGAGTCGCGGTCACCGTAGGTGAGGTTGTGCAGGCCGGATTCGGTCATGCCGGCCTGGATCGCGACCTGCCACGCGCGCGGCGCGAGCGTCCTCTGCTTGCCGATCGAGATGATCAGCGCGACGATGCCGCGCTGCTCCTCGTCCAGCTTCGACGCGTCGACCGTGCCGCGATCACCCTGGCCGGGCTGCGTCGGCCCGACCGAGGCGTCGCAGCTCATCAGGTTGACGCCCCGGGCCTGCGCCTGCTGGTTGTCGATGACGACCTTGGCGGCGACCGCGGTCACGACCAGGGCACCGATCGCGACGAACACGACCAGCCCCAGCCACAACCCCAGGCGCCGCACGGTCAGCTCGCCTGGTCGTAGTCGGCGACCCGCCAGCCGGCGTTGGTGCTCACCACCGTGATGGCCAGCTTCGGCCCGTCGGTCGGGATGGTCAGCTGCACCGAGCTCGGGTAGGACGTGCCGACGACCGGCTCACCGGTGACCTTCGACGCCGGGATGTTCGACGGGTCGACCGTCGACATCACCGGCAGGTACTCCTCGGTGGTGTACGGCTTCAGCTGCGCGAGCCACTGCTCGGAGGTGATCCCGGCCGGGTGCCTCACCCAGGCCGCGGCCCACTCCTTGGCGACGCGGATCGCGTCGGCGTTCGGCGCCGCCGGGGTGGGGGTGGCCAGCGGCGTGGACAGCCGGGTCGGCAGGTTCGACGTCGGGACCGGCGCCGCGACGCCCGGCGGGGTCGACGTCGCCGAGGTGGTCGTCCCCGGGCCGCCGGGGGACGCCTTGGCCTGCGGCTTGCCGATCACCTTCGGCAGCACGATGCCGAGCGCGGTGATGAGGATGGCCAGGAACACGAGCGCGCCGACGAGGTGGCGCGGCGAGCGCAGCGGCCAGCCCCACAGGCGCCGGTAGACCGCGGCGCGGCCGCGGTTGGTGCGGATCGGCATCGGTCACCGCCCCAGCACTTGGTCGGTGTCCCGCGGCTCCTCGCGGACCTCGATGCCCCGCGACGGCCGGTAGAGGACGAACACCGGCTTGCCCGCGACGACTTCGGGGTCCACGCGGCGCGGCTGGGCGCGCACCCCCGGCGTCCGCGGCGCGTAGTCGCTGAAGCCGGGCTCGGGCGGCCGCAGGTCGGACGGCACGACGACGGGCTCGGGTTCGTCGCTCCAGCGCCGGTCGGCCACCGGCGAGGTGTCGACGCGCCGGCTCTCCTCCCGCGTCGTCGGACGGCCGCCCGCGCCGACGACGACGTACTCGCCGCCGTCGCCGTTGGCCGGGTTGTACTGGCCGAACACCGGGGCGCCGGGACGTCCGCCCGCGGGCAGCGCGCCCGCGGACCCGCCCCCGCCGACGGCCCCCGGCCACGCACCGGACCAGGCGGCGGCCGGGCGGGAGGCGTGGGAGCCGTTGTCGAGGCGCTGGGCGTTGGCGAAGATGGTGGCTTCCGGCCGGAACCGGCCGCCGCCGGCGGTGGCCCCGAGCGGGCCGCGCTGCTCGCCGTCGACGACGTCGTCGGTGTCGCGCACGTTCTGCCAGAACTCGTCCTGCGGGGTCGGGCCGTTCTTGTTGCGCCGGAACCGCGAGAAGATCCCGCCGCCGGGCGACGGCACCGCGGCGCCGACCATGCTGACCGACATCTCGACCATCTGCCACAGCCGCCGCACGGGCCGCCCGACCATGAACAGCAGCACGGTGATGAGCCCGGCGAGCACCATCTGCGTGAGCATGTTCAGCGAGTTGCCGGCATCGAAGATGGCTTGCAGCAGCAGGGCGTGCACCCCGGCGAGCACGGAGAGCACGACGAGGTTGAAGGCCACCCCGCCGGCGACCTTGAGCACGCGGCGCAGGATCTCCGGGTGCAGCAGCGCGACCAGGCCGATGAGCGGCGCGGTGAGGGCGAAGAGGCGGATGAGGACCTGGGCCAATAGCACTGACGCTTTCGCCAGGAGCTGGAAGAGGGAGTAGACGAGGGCTTGGCCCAGGGAGAGGAAGCCGGCACCGGTGCGGCCGCCGGCCTCGCCGGTGAAGTAGCCGGTGGCCGGGCCGAGCTTGGTGGAGATGTCCTTGTAGGCGTTCTTCTTGCCGTCGATGACGGACTGGTTGCCGTCGTCCCCGTTCACGAGCTGGTTGCGGGTGAACGCCTGGGCGTCGAGCAACGGCTTGCCGAACTGCTCGGCCTGCGGCGCCGTCGGCGTGCCGAACTCCCCGCGCAGCCAGTTGTTGTAGACGATCTGCGTGTGGAGCTGGGTCGGCAGGATGTCGCGGACGATCCGGTCGCCGCTCTCGTCGACGAACCCCGCCTGGATGTTCGTCGTGGTCTGGACGATCGCTTTGTCGATCGGGTCGAAGTACCGCAGCATCGCCAGTGACGACGCCGCCAGCCACACCCCGGCCAGCGCGTAGAGCGCCCGTTTGCTGACCGCGGCCAGGTCACCGCGCCAGATGTTGCGGAACATCATGATCGACAGGATCAGCGCGACCAGGCCGAACAGCTGGGCGTAGATGTTGTTGTAGACCTTCTCGGCGCCGGACTTCACCGCGTTGTAGATCGGGTTCAGCAGGCCACCCTCGAGCACCGTGTAGTGCAGCGAGTTGGTCGCGCCGACGATGTTCTTGCCCAGGTTGAACAGCTGGTTGCCACCCCAGGTGTCCAAAGTGGACCCTGGCGGGGTGAGGTTCACCGCCGTGCAGTTGGTCTCGAAGGTGTTCCAGACCATGCCCGCGTAGCCGTAGTCGATGTAGGCGCTGTTCGGCTCGCCGTGACCCTCCGGCGGATCGATCGCGCCGACCATCCCGGCACCCGGGCGTTCCGGGTTCGGCGCCTCGCCGCACGCCGCCGCGCTGGCCGCGGGGGCCGTGGCGATGGCCTGTAGGCCGAGCACCAGCATGACGGCGAACATGGTCGCCTTGCGGCTCGGCACGCGCCGGGCCGGCGGGCCTTCCTTGATGCGGCGCTTCACGGCGTGCCACCCGGCGGCCAGCGTCAGCAGCACCGCCAACGTCAGCAGGGTGTTCATGCCGCACCCCCTGTGGCCGCGCCGGAACCGGCCCCGGAGCGGCGACCCGCGACCCGGCGGCCGGGGCCCGCGTCCGCGCGCACGCCTCGTTCCCGGGCCGCGTTCATGCGGCGTCCCGGCCGGTGCCGCCCTTCCCACCTGAGCGGGCGTGTTGCTGCTGCCCGTTGGACGGCTGGACGCCGCCCTCCACTTCGCCCGTCTCGGAGGCCAGCGGGTCCGGTGCGCCCAGGAGGTTCTCGTCGGCGAGGCCGACCTCCAGTTCCGCCGCCAGCTCGAAGTCCTGCTCCAGCTCGATGTCGTCCTCCGGGGGCACCGGAACGTACGGCTTCTTCTCCTCCGCCGGCAGCGCCAGCTCGTTGCCCGGGCGCCGGGACGGCGCCGCGTCCTTCGAACCCGGGGTCGTGTCCATGACCGCCCGCAGGTGGTCCAGGTGGGGGCCGGAGAAGTCGACGCGGATGCGCTCCACGCCTCCCGCTCCGTCACCGAAGATGAACTGCCGGGGCTCCACGTCCCGCTCCAGGCCCCGCTGGGCTCCGGGACGGCGTCCGAGCGCCGCCACGACCTGCTCGTACCCGACGCCGACCGGCACCTTCAGCAACCGGAGCGCGTCCGCCTGGGCGTCGTCGTCGTCGAGACGGCCGACGAACACCGAATCCAGCAGGGCCACGAAACCCTGGATCTTCAGGAAGTCCGCCGGGATCTGAGACGACAGCAGGACGCGGACGTTCCACTTGCGCGAGTCACGCGCGAAGCGGTTCATCAGCACGCGGCCCGTGGGCACCTCGGACAGGAAGAACGCCTCGTCGATCCAGACGCCCTTGCGCATCTCCTTCGGCTTCTCGTACACCGACCGCTGGGTCAGCCACGCCGCCAGGTTCAGCATCTCGACGCCGAGGGACTCCGCGTCCGTCCAGTACTCGCGGGGGACGCCGTCCTTCGGGAGGGTCAGCCCCGCCATCGTCAAGACGGTGAGCCGGTCGTCTCGGGTCTCCGAGTACGGGTCCGCGTCCGTCTCCGGGATGAGCAACGCCATGCGCTCGCGCATCTCGTCGAGGAAGTCCGCGACGACGCCCGCGTGCTCGTGGTGTTCCGACGAATCCCGGCGCAGGGCATCGATTACCTGGCCAGGATCGGCGTCGAACCGGCCGCCGACGGCCCGCACCGCGCGCAGCAGCACGATCCGCGTCTGGGCCATCCGGGAGACCTCGTACGGCAGGACACCGGTCAGGACGTCCAGCACCAGACGTCGCCGGGTCGCGCCCGCGAGGGCCTTCTCGCGGCGCCAGGACCGCTCGGGGTCGTCCTCGTCCATGAAGTGCTCGATCAGCGGCTCGGCGACCACCCGGTACGGGTTGAGGATCCCCGGCTGGGCGTTGAGCAGGTTGATCGGCCGCGCGTACGGGCGCAGCTCCGGCAGGTCGCACAGCCGCGACAGCGGGCCCGACGGGTCGAGGATCGTCCAGTTCGCCCCCGCGCGCAGCGTCTTGTAGACGATGCCGCCGCCGAGGAACGACTTACCACCACCCAGGCCGGCCACCATCGCGGTGAGGCCGGAGCCGTCGCGGATCTCCTGGGCCATCCACGGGTCCCAGGCGACCGGGCGGCGGGTCGCCGTGCACGTCTCGCCGAGCAGGATGCCGCGGCGGTCGCCGACCTCCGCGGTCGCCGTCGGGACCGCCGAGGACGCCCAGACCACCGACCCGCGGCGCATGTACGCCGCCGAGGCCAGTGGCTCGCCCGGGATGAACTCCCGGGCCATCGCGTACTGGGCCTCGGGGTGCTCGATGGCGATCTTCGGCTTGTACAGGTCGAGCAGCTGCTGGGCCAGGCGCAGCGCGTCGCGCTCGGTCGGGCCGGACACCGCCAGCCGCCACCAGGAGCGGACGCGGGTGGCCAGCGCGGTGAAGCCCGACGTCATCTCGTCGTCGATCTCCAGCACGCGCCCGGCCTGCCGGGACAGCGACTGCGGCGGTTCCAGCTCGTGCTCGTCGGTGTAGTGCTTGACCTGCGAGCGGACCTTGTTCATCTGCCGCTGCAGCTCGCCGGCCACCTCTTCGGGGCGGCGGACGTAGATGCGCGCGGACACCTCGACCGCGGCGGGCAGGCGGTCGGCGTGCTGGATCCACGGGTCGTCGACCTCGGGGATCTGCAGGCCGTGCATCTGCCCGACGGTCAGGATGGCCAGGTGCCGCGAGACGCCGGCGTTGGAGCCGGTGCGGCCGCGGACGGTGACCGTCGGCGCGTACGGGTCGGCGTAGTAGTCGGCGGCGTCGGTGAAGCTGGCCAGGTCTTCGGGCTCCCAGGCCGCGCCCGGCACCGCGGGCATGTTCCGCGGCGCGGGCAGCCCGAGCGAGCACGAGCGGTGCATCAGCCAGGACATCTCCTCGGCGTGCACCGGACGGCCTTCCAGCCCGGCGCTGCCGATGACCTGGTCGAGGTGCTCGACCTCGGAGTCCAGCGCGGTCAGCTCGGCGTCGACGGCCTCGGGCAGGATCTTGCGCAGCACCGGCGCGGCCCGCTCGACCGCGCGGTCGACCATCCGCCGGGTCTGCACCTGGACACCCAGGTAGACCTCTTTTTCGGCCATCGAGCGGCCCATCAGCTGCTGCTGCTCGCCGATCAGGTAGTCGTCGAACGACAGCGCGCCCGGGACGTCGCCGGGGCGGCCATGGGCGTTGTAGACGTGCGCCTCGGCCCACATCCGGATCGGGTACGGGCGGTTCGTCACGCGCAGGTGCAGCCAGCGGCCCTGCAGCTCGGCGTACTGGCCGGCGATGGCCGCGATCAGGTCGCGCCGCTGGGAGTCCGAGCGGAACGACCAGCGCTGCGGCGCCAGCCGGTACCAGGCGTAGACCTCGACGCCGGTGCGGACCAGGTGCCCGTCGATGCTTCGCACCGCGATCGACGGGGTATACGCGGGAATCGCCTGCTCACCGGGCAGGCGCGCCTTGTTCCCCGAGCCGTTCCGCGACGCGCGGACCTGCTCGGGCGGTTGCCATGCGCCCGAGTGGGTGTCCCGACCCCGTTTTCCTCGGCTACCGCCGCGACCGAACAACGACTACCTCCCGGCCCGAGCCGGGTTGCCCCGGCTCCGGCGCGCTCGTGGTGCTCCCTGGGTGAAGGCTGCCCCCGGCGGGCCGCCGTGGTGCTGGTACTGCCGCCTCCGCTTGTGCTTCGGCAGCGGGCGCTCGGCCCGGACCCGGACGCGGCTGGCGCTGACCGCGCCCCCGGTGCCCGTGGTCACCTCTCTGGGGGTGTTCAGCTCGCGCCCGGCCATCGCGACCACGGCCCCGAGCGGGCGCTCGTGGCTGATCTTGGCGGTGAGCAGCCGGGTGATCACGATGGTGGCGATGAACGCCCACGCCGTCGAGAAGAACCCGAAGCTCCACCCCGCCCAGCGTTCGACGCCGAGCACGAGGAAGAAGGTCGGGATGCCGATGAGCCAGGCGACGTACCGGGCTCTCCAGGGAAAAGTCGCTTTCGGCGGGCCGAGCCACACGGCGTCGACCCGGTAAACCTCGTCGTCGGTCCTGATGCGCACGCGGGCCGCCTCAGCCGGTGAACAGGCCGGCGATCCACTGGCCCACGTTCACGCCCGCGCCGCTGACCGCGAGACCGATGATGGCGAGCGCGATGACCACGCCGGCGAGCCGGCGCATGACACCGGCGTTGTCGCCCTTGCCGCCGCCCAGCCACAGGAGCAGGAGTGCGACGGCCAGCAGCACCAGGGGGATGACGTTGTCGAGCAGCCACTGGCGCACGTTGCCCGTGCCCAGTTCGCCGGCCGCCAGCGTGTCGAGGGTGGTCAAGGTCATCATCGCGATACTCCCGGTGCGCGGTGGGGGCCGCGCGGTTCTGGCTCAGGCGGTGCTTCGAACAACATCATGGGGGCTACGAGGGGTAGTGGTCAAAGTGCACAGCGTGGAGACCGGCTGGCTTGTCAACCGTCGTGGTGCGCGCGGCACCCGAAATCTCCACGCCCACCATCATCGCGGCAAGGGCCCTCGGGTTGAACCCCGGCCACCCATACTTCTCAGTGTGCTGACGAACTCACCCCATTGCCCGGGATTTGCTCACTGTGGGTACTGACACTGTGGCCGTTGTGCGGCCTGGAACAGTGTTGCATGACACGAACGGCCGTGTCCCGCGAGTCCGCTCTGTGACAGCCGTCCGCCGGTCGGCGGCCATGTCGATCTTGACCGCGAGTGCTGTCCGTCACGGGGTGCCCGATACTTCACAACTTTTTCACTACATAGCGTGATCTTGACCGGTGTTCAGGGCCTGCCGAGGGCGAAGACGCCGTCCGGGAAGGCGCCCGCGTCGATGACGCGACGGCTGAGACCGCGGCACAGCTCTTCGAGCCGGGCGGTCCGCTCGGGCCCCAGGTGGTCCCACGGCCCCCGCGCGGCCGTCTCGGTGGCGACCTCGACGCGGTCGCGCAACGCGGCGCCCCCGTCGGTCAGCACGCCGTCGGCGTCGACGACCCCGCGGTCCGCCAACCGGCGCTCGGCGGCGGCCCACTGCTCGTCGCTCCAGCCACGGGTGAGCTTCGCGGCGGCGAGGTTGAACCCGCGTCCGGTGGCGCTGTGAGTGATGAGAGCTTCGAGCCCGTCGAGGCCCTCGAGGACCAGCGCGGCGATGTGCCCGTCGCCGCGGTGCTCGCGAAGCAGCGTGATCGCGTGCCAGAGGACGAGGTACGGCTCCCCCGGCCAGGCGAGGCCCGCGTGCGCGGCGTAGAGCGGACGCCCTTCCGCGCGGCAGCCGGCGGTGGCTTCGCGGGCGAGTTCGGCGGCCTCGGCGACTTCGTCGCTCTTGACGTGGTCGCCGAGGAGGCGGGTCAGCGCCTTGTCGACGGCTTCGAGCCGCGCGTCGAGGACCTGCTCCGGCGTCGCCAGGGTCCAGGCGCGCGGGATCACGCGGGCGACGACCTCGGGGTTGAAGTTGTAGAAGGTGGCCGCGACGACCTCCGGCCCGACGGCCCCCATGGCCGCCGACCGGCTCGCGAAGTACGGCATCCGGCCCGGCCGCAGCCCGATCCCGGTGAGCGCGGCCTCGGCTTCGGGCACGAAGTACACGAAGGCGTGCAAGGAATCGAAAGCCGACTTGAACCGCTGCTCGTCACCCGCCATGTCCGCACCCTACTACCGGGTAACACGCGACGGAAGCACGCTCCGGCGGACCGGAAGAGGCAGCACGCGTGATGCCCGTTGGAGCACGCGTGATGCCTCTTGGGGCACAGGGCGGACGAGCTGGCGTGTAAGCCGGATCCTGTTCCCCGGTCGCCTTGCGGCTCGCGGGGCGGCGGCCATCCATCTCGGCCTGCCGTCGCCGGCAGGCTCCAGCGGCCTACCCGCAGGCTCGGACGGGCCGTCCTCGAACGCCTGCGCAGGAGCTCGCGCTCCCTCTTGGCCTTGCTCCGGGTGGGGTTTACCTAGCCGTCCCGGTCGCCCGGGACGCTGGTGGTCTCTTACACCACCGTTTCACCCTTACCCCCGCCCGAAAGCGGGGGCGGTCTGTTTTCTGTGGCACTTTCCCGCGGGTCGCCCCGGGTTGCCGTTAGCAACCACCCTGCCCTGCGGAGTCCGGACTTTCCTCGGGCCGGGTCGCCCCGGCCCGCGACCGCCCTGCCAGCTCGTCCGCAGGCTGGATCGTAGCCCAGCGCGGCTCAGTGACCGGCCACCGCCTCGCTGCGGCGGCGGGGCCGGGCCGGCGGCGGGGGCTCGGCGGGCGCCGGGTGCTGGCGGGCCAGTTCGGCGGTCCAGTGGAGGACGGCGGCGGGGCTGTCGAGGCCGATCAGGCCGACGAGCCGGCCCTGGCGGACGAAGCCGGTGATCGGCCGGGTGCCCGGGACCGGGGACTCCAGCAGCACCGTGTCGGTGGCCAGCGACGGGCGGCCGGCGACCTGGATCCGGACGCCGTGCTGCTCGGACCAGTAGCGCGGCACCGGCGTGTAGACCGGGGCCCCCTGCGGCCCGGCCAGGAGGTTCTCGGCGGCCGCGCGGCTCATCTCCACGGCGTTGAGCCAGTGCTCCTCCCGGTGCGGTGCGCTGTCGAAGCGGAGGTTGGGCCAGCGGGCGACGTCGCCGGCCGCGACGATCGTCGACGAGCCGACCACGTGGCAGGTCGGGGCGCAGACGACGCCGTCGTCGAGCGGCAGCTTGGCGCCGCGCAGCCAGGACACCGCCGGGACGCTGCCGACCGCGACCACGACGCAGGCGGCCTCGAGGGCGCGGCCGTCGGCGAACTCGAGGCCGACGTGCGTGGGCGCGGGCCGCCAGCGGCGGATCGTGGTGCCGAGTTCGAGGTGGACGCCGCGGGCGGTGTGCAGCGCCGTGAGCCAGTCGCCGATGTCGGGCCCGAGGACGTCGGCCAGGAGGGCGCGCTGCCGTCCGAAGAGGACGACCTCGCGGTTCATCTCGCGCAGGCTGGAGGCGACTTCGCAGCCGATGAAGCCGTCGCCGATCACGGCGACCGGGCCGGGATTGGAGGCAAGCGCACGCTGGAGGGCGATCGTGTCGGAGAGGGTGCGGACGACGACCACGCGCGGGTGGCCGTGCGGCGCGCCGGGCATCCGGCGCGGTTCGACGCCGGTGGCGACGATCAGGCCGTCGTAGTGGAGTTCTTCGTCGCGGAGGTGGACGACCTGCCGGTTCGGCGAGAGCCCGGTGACCGGCGTGCCGAAGCGCCATTCGGCGTCGACCTCCAGGGGGTCGGCGAGCAGCGTGTCGGCGCGGCTGACCGCCCCGGTGAGCAGCTGCTTGGACAGCGCCGGGCGGTGGTAGGCGATGTCGGGTTCGGCGCCGAGGACGACGACTTCGCCGTCGAACCCGAGTTCGCGCAGCCGTTCGGCCGCGCGCAGGCCGGCCAGGCCGGCTCCGGCGATGACGATGCGTTCGCTCATCGGGTGGCTCCCAACAGGTGGATGGCTCTCATGGGGCAGGCGCGCGCGGCGGCCTGGACGTTCGGGACGAGCTGGGCTTCCGGGCGCTTCTCGTAGGCGAGCTGCCCGTCCTGGCCGAGCTGGAAGACCTCGGGCGCTTCGGACTGGCAGACCCCGTAGGCGTGACAGCGCTGGCTGTCGACGTCGACGCGCACGGTGGCCGGCTCCGGGCCGTCCCCCTCGGGCGGCCGCGCGACCAGCCCCACCCGGGCCAGCGCCTCGGCGGGCAGCACGCGCAGCACCGACAGCAGCACCGGCGGGACGAGCAGCGTGATGCCGGCCAGCCAGACGACGGCGAGGTGCCCGCTCGCGATGGCCCCGAGCCACGCGTGCACGGCGAGCAGGCCGATGGCGAGGTACCCGACCTGGTGGAACCGCAGCCAGCGGCCTTCGCGGGTGCCGCGGCGCAGGGCGGCGGTCACCGACACGGCGATGACGAGCTCGAGGCCGGCGATGCCCAGCGCGTGCCGGGGCGTGCCGTCGTAGAAGGGCAGGAGGAGGTCGGCGACGCCGAACGGGTCGTCCTCCAGGAAAAGGAACGTCAGCCCGTGCAGGGTGCCGGTGGCGAGGGTGAACGCGGCGAGCACGACGTGCCCGGTGCGGATCGCGTCCTGGCCGCTGAACCGGCGGACCCAGCCGGTCGCGGCGAGGACGCCCCAGCACAGCGTCAGGCACATGCAGAGGTAGGTGAGGCGGCCGGACAGCGTGGCGGCCTCGGCGATCCCGGTGTCGTGCGGCGACACCGGGATCAGCGCGGCGTGGGGGGACATGGAGCGGCTTACCTCCGGGGACGCGGCGAGGTCCTGCCGGGGGTTCCGAGCAGGCGGAGCAGGCCGAACGTGGCGACGGCGGCGAGGGCCACGAGAACGGCGCCGGTGGCGATGGCGCCGCCGCCGAGGGTGTCGTCCTCGGTGGCGGAGACGAGCAGGGACGTGGTTTCGGCGAGCCCGGTGCTCTCGAGCAGGGTCAGGTGCCCGAGCGAGGTGTCGACGGCGGTCTGGGCGAACGCGCGGACGTCGTCGTCGCGGGTGCCCGCGCGGACGTCGGAGGCGAGCCCGAAGAGCGTGCCGTACTCGGCGCGGAGGCGGTTGACGTAGGCGCGGTCGAACGTGTCGCCGGAGTCGGCGGCGATCTCGTCGGCCCAGCCGCGCTCCTGGTCGGTCGGCTCCCCCGGCAGGGTGACGGCGAGCCGGTCGGCGACCGCGCGCAGGGCGACGTCGAGGCGGGCCTGGTCGTCGGCGATGCGGACGGCGACGGCGCGCACGCGGCGGTTGGTGGCCCGCTCGACGGCGAGCCTGCTCGACGGCACGGCCCACAACGTGTGCTGCTTGAGCCGGGTCAGCAGGGCGCGGTCGGACTGCTGCAGCTCCCCGGCCGAGGCCGGCAGGGCACAGCCCAGCACGAGCGCGGCCGCGGCGGCCAGCAACGCCACGAATCGGAGCGGCATCCCCGTTGTCCCTTCGCAAAGGAGTCCTCATCTCCTGGTACGGGACAGGAGTGTGATCCGGTTCTCTCCGTCACCTTTTAGTGACCTGTGACGTGTATCACAAGACACATTGTGAACCGACGGTCGACGGTCGTCGTCGACGCTGCATCGAATTGAGCCGTGAAACTGATGCATATGGCCTATTAAGTGATTTTGCGCTACGCTCCGATGACCCTACGGTCCGCCAGTCAGGTGAGGTTGCGAGCTTTATGGAAGCAGCAGGAAGAGAAAGTCGCGGCCAGGTCGGCTACGCGTCGTCCGCAACTGCGGTCGACACCGACCCCGCGGCGGGGGACGACCTCGTCCCGCTGCTCTACAAAGACTTCCGAGCCACCCTGTTTGCGCAGGTCCTGGCCCTGACCAACCATGACCGGCAGTGGACCGAAGACGTGGTGCAGGAGACTATGATCCGGGCCTGGCAGCACTCCGCGACGCTCGAGCGCGAGCCCGGAATGCTGCGCGGATGGCTGCTCACGGTGGCCCGGCGGATCGTCATCGACGGCTGGAGGAATCGCCGCGTCCGCCCGCAGGAGGTCGCTCTGGAGATCCCGGAAAACGCCGAGTCCACGGACCGTACGGACAGCTCGTTAGCCGCGCTAACGATTACTCGGGCATTGCGGGAACTGGACGCCAAATATCAGTCGGTCATCTACGAGACGTATCTCGCGGGAAACACCGTTCGACAGGCGGCGGAAATTCTCGGAATTCCCGAGGGAACCGTCAAATCGCGGTTGTACACGGCGATGCGGCAATTGCGGAAAGCGCTCGGGGAAGTGACGATCCGATGAGCGGGCGGAAGGGGGACACCGCGGCCTACGGGCTCGGTGTCCACGACGATCCGGAAGAGTTCGAAGCCCACCTGCGGAACTGCGCCCGCTGCCGGCGCCGGGTCGCCGGGTTCACCCCGGTGGCCGGTGCGCTGGCCGAAGCGGTGCGGCTCGGCTACCTGCCGCCGGGCGACGGGGCGGCCCGGCGCCGGAAGTCGGCGGACTCGGCGGCCCGGCGGGGGCCCGCGGCCGGCCCGCTCCTGCTGCTTGCGCTCGGCGTGGCCGCAACGACTCTTGCGGGGGTCCGGGTGGCAGAGCCCCCGGCCCGCGGCGAAGCCGCGGATGTCACGACTCTTGCGGGGGTCCGGGTGGCAGAGCCCCCGGCCCGCGGCGACGCCGCGGATGTCACGAGATCGGAAGAGCGGCGGGGAGGGAAAGAGTGGTTATAGAGAGGGG
>NZ_JBSGBK010000083.1:0-37257 GCF_053601215.1 Amycolatopsis sp. NPDC004772 | reverse complement strand
GGTGCGTCAGACGCACCGAACGCCACATTGGGTGCGTCTGACGCAACCAACGCCACATTGGGGCGCTTCAGGCCGGGGCGACCGACGTCCACGGGACGGTCAGCTCGCCGAGGCGGATGCGCGACGGCGGGCCCAGCACCGGCCAGCCCCGCGCGGCCAGCAGCCGGACCGTCTCCAGCCACCGCGACCGCACGCCGAACGACTGGTGGGGAGCCGTCGTCGCCCAGCAGATGTCCAGCTCGGACAGCAGTGCGTGGACGCGCTCGCCGGGCACGTTCCGGTGGATCAGCGCCTTCGGCAGCCGCTCGGCGATCGTCGACGGGCGGTCCAGGCCCGCCAGCCGCATCGAGAGCGTCAGGGAGACCGGGCCGGAGCGGGCCACCAGGACCCACGTCGACCGCCGGCCGATCTCGTCGCAGGTGCCCTCGACGAGGAGGCCCTCGGCGGGCATCGAATCCAGCATCAGGCCCCACGCGCCGGCGACCTCGTCCTCCGCGTACTGCCGGAGGACGTTGAACGCCCGCACGAGCACCGGCCGCGTCCCGGCCAGCTCGAACCCGCCGCGGCGGAAGTCCAGCAACGGCGGCGACGCGGCGGGCAGCGCGGCGGCCACTCGCACCGGATCCAGCTCCAGGCCGAGCACCCGGACGTCCGGGCGGACGCGGCGCAGCCAGCGGGCCAGCTCGACCGTCGTGACCGGGGAAGCGCCGTAGCCGAGGTCGACGACCAGCGGATCGGCCGCCGAGCGCAGCAGCCGGGACGTCGACGGCGCGGCCGCGATCCAGCGGTCGACCCGGCGCAGGCGGTTCGGGTTGGTCGTGCCGCGCGTCGGCGCGCCGACCGGGCTCAGCTTGCTTGCGCGAGCCACTTCGCGGTGAATTCGGCTTCGCGCTCCAGCAGTTTCGTGACCTGCTCGGCGATCACGCTCTCCAGCTTCCCGCCGAACAACGGGATCCGGACGGTCACCTCGCCGCTGGTCCGGTGCACGGTCTTGCCGTCGCCGGCCAGCAGGGCCGTCCGCGCGCTGATCTCGCCGGGGACGCCGGAGACCTCGACCGAAGCGTTGCCCTGGCGGCCGGTGCCGTCGTTGCTGACGCGCCAGGTCTGCGTGCGGGTCACCAGCAGGTCGCCCTTGTGCAGCGTCCGCACCGCCTGGGGCAGCTTGTCCGCGCTGATGCCCTGCCGCAGCTGGTAGCGCAGGTCCGTACCGGACACTTCGTACGCCAGCAGCGCCGCGCCGTGGCCGCCGATCTCCTCCAGGCGGGCCCGCAGCGCGTCCTCGCCGGCGACGGCCGCGTACGTGGACGCGACGTCGGCGGCGAACTCAGCGCGGTGCTCGATCCGGGATCCCATGGACCGAACAGTACCGTCAGGCGGGTGAACCCCCGTACTTCCGAACTCCCGAAGCTCGCCGCGTACACCACGCTGCGCCTCGGCGGCCCGGCGCGCCGCTTCGTCAGCGCCGTGACCAGCGAAGACCTCGTCGCGGCGGTCCGCGCGGCGGATGCGGCGGGCGAGCCGGTGCTGCTGCTCGGCGGCGGCTCCAACCTGGTGGTCGGCGACGCGGGGTTCGACGGCACGCTCGTCGAGGTGGCGAACACCGGCTGGCGCCGTGACGGTGCTCACGTGGACGTCGAAGCCGGCCAGAACTGGGACGCCTTCGTCGCGGCCCTGGTCGAGGCCGGGCTGGGCGGGCTCGAGTGCCTCTCCGGCATCCCCGGCAGCGTCGGGGCGACGCCGATCCAGAACGTCGGCGCGTACGGCTGCGAGGTCGCCGAATCGATCGTCTCGGTCGAACTTTACGACCGGGGAACGCGCGAGGTGCGCACGCTCAAGGCCGACGAGCTCGGCTTCGCCTACCGCACCAGCGTCCTCAAGGGCACGGACACCGGCGTCGTCCTCTCGGTCCGCTTCGAGGTCCGCGAAGACGGCCTGTCCGCGCCCATCCGCTACGCCGAACTGGCGCGCACGCTCGGCGTCGGGATCGGCGCCCGCGTCCCGGCCGCCGAAGCGCGCTCCGCGGTGCTCGAGCTGCGGCGCGGCAAGGGCATGGTGCTCGACCCGGCCGACCACGACACGTGGAGCGCCGGCTCATTCTTCACCAACCCGATCGTGCCGAGCGCCGAGGCCGAAGCGGTCCTGGAGCGGATCACGGAGGTCGTCGGCGCGGACGCGCCGCAGTACCCGGCCGACGGCGGCGTGAAGCTGTCCGCGGCCTGGCTGATCGAGCGCGCCGGGTTCGCCAAGGGGTACCCCGGACCGGGGAACCGGGTTTCGCTCTCGACGAAGCACACCCTGGCGCTGACCAACCGCGGCGACGCGACGACCGAGGACCTGCTCGCCCTGGCCAGGGAGGTCCGCGACGGCGTCCACGAGCGGTTCGGCGTCCGCCTGCACCCCGAACCGCTGCTGATCAACTGCGTGATTTGAGCCGAATCGGGCAACCCGTACGTGTGTAGGACGTCTTTGTCGACAAAGACGTCCGCCACCTGATCGGTTGGTCTTTACCTTCCGGCGGGTAACGTCGGCTGGGCTACCAGCGCTAAAGGCGTGTGCCCGCTGGTCGGCGGGGGATTCCAGGAGGTTTCGGTGATCGAACGGCGTACGGTCTTCAAGGCTGCTCTGGCGGCTGGAGCCGCACTGGTCGCCGCCGCGTGTTCGAGCGAGAACGGCGGCAACGCGCTGCCCACCGGCGCGGCCGGTGCCGACGGCGAGGGCGCGAAGCCCGTGGCGAAGATCACGGCCGAGCCCGCCGCCGACGCCAAGGACGTCCCGGTGCTCAAGCCCGCCGTGCTCAAGGTCGCCGACGGCAAGCTCACCGAGTGCAAGCTGACCGCCGACGGCGGCAAGGCCGTCAAGGGCGACCTCGCGCCGGACGGCCTCACCTGGACCAGCTCCGAGCCGCTCGGCTACGGCAAGACCTACACCTACGCCGCCAAGGCCACCGGCTCCGACGGCAAGCCGGTCGACTTCACCGGCAGCTTCACCACGATCGCCCCGGCCAAGCAGGTCCGCGCCACGCTGAACCCGGCCGACAACCAGACCGTCGGCGTGGCCATGCCGATCAGCGTGAAGTTCGCGTCGCCGGTCAAGGACCGCAAGGCGGTCGAGAAGGCCCTGTCCGTGAAGACGGACAAGGGCGAGGTCGAGGGCGCGTGGGGCTGGCTGTCCGACAGCCAGGTCGATTACCGGCCGAAGGAGTACTGGCCGCAGAACATCACCGTGAACGTCGAGGCGAAGCTGTACGGCGTCGAGCTGGGCGGCGGCGCGTACGGCAAGGCCGACGTCACCACGAAGTTCAAGATCGGCCGCAACCAGGTGGTCAAGGTCAACACCCCGGACCACCAGATGCGCGTCTACCGCGGCGGCTCGCAGGTCAAGAGCTACCCGTGCGCGAACGGGCTGGACGCCGAGGTCGACCGCAACACCCCGAACGGCACCTACATCATCATGAGCAAGGAACCGTCGGCGATCTTCGACAACGCCCGCTACGGCTACACGAACGTCAACAAGAAGTGGGCCTGCCGGTTCTCCAACCACGGCGAGTTCATCCACGAGAACCAGGACAACGCGGCCAACATCGGGAAGAACAACAACTCCCACGGCTGCGTCAACCTGCTCGAAGCCGACGCCAAGGACTACTTCGACTCGGCGATGATCGGCGACCCGGTCGAGATCACCGGCTCGAAGCTGTCCCCGCCGATGAACTCCGACGTCAAGGACTGGAACTTCAGCTGGTCGGCCTGGCAGGGGATGGGTGCGAAGTAACCCGTGCGCACCGAAGTCGTCGGGCACGGCGGGGTCCGGCTCGGCCTGCGGGTCGAGGGCGAGGAGAACAGCCGGCCGATCGTGTTCGTGCACGGCTGGGCGCAGTCGGCCGGGTGCTGGGCCGCGCAGCTCGCCGATCCGGCCCTGACCGAGCGGTTCCGGCTGATCGCCGTGGACCTCCGGGGCCACGGCGCTTCCGACGTCCCGGCCACCGGGTACGACGACCCGGTCGCCTGGGCGGACGACCTCGCCGCGGTGCTCGACTTCGCCGGCCCGGACGCGATCGTCGTCGCCTGGTCCTACGGCGGCCTGGTGCTGCTGGACCACATCCGGGTGCACGGCACCGCACGGCTGCGCGGGCTCGTGCTCGTCGGCGCCATCACCGAGATCGGCCGCGACCGGCCCGGCGGGCGCGTCGGGCCGTTGATGCGCGAGCACATGCGGGCGATGCTTTCCGACGATCCGGACACCGCGGTCCCCGCGCTGACCGCGTTCAACCGGGCGATGGTCACCGGGCCGGTGCCCGGCGCCCAGGCGCAGGCCCTGCTCGGCGCCTCGCTCAGCGTGCCGCCTTCGGTCCGTTCCGGGCTGTTCCGCCGGGACGTCGGCAGCGAAGACGTGCTGGCCGGCATCGACAAACCGGTGCTGGTCGTGCACGGAACGGCCGACCGCGTGATCGAGCCCTCGGCGGCCGAACACGCCCTCGGGAAGATTCCGGGTGCCACCGGGCGTTGGTTCGTTGACGGAGGGCACGCGCCCTTCGCCGAGTCCGCGGCCGAGTTCGACGTGGTGCTCCGGCAGTTCGCCGAGGAATGCTGAAGCAGGAGAAGTGACCAGGTGACCAGCAACATCCGAGGGTTCCGCGCTGCGCCGCGCCGGATCGCGGTGCTGTCCGTACACACCTCGCCACTGGAACAGCCCGGGACCGGTGACGCGGGCGGGCTGAACGTCTACGTCAGCCAAACCGCGACCGAGATGGCCCGCCGCGGCGTCGAGGTCGAGGTGTTCACCCGTGCGACCGCGTCCGGCCAGCCGCCGGTGGCCGAGCTGGCGCCCGGCGTGACCGTGCGGCACGTGCAGGCGGGCCCGTTCGAGCCGCTGGGCCGCGACGAGCTGCCCGCCCAGCTGTGCGCGTTCACCTCCGGCGTGCTGCGCACCGAGGCCTTCCACGAGCCCGGCCACTACGACCTCATCCACTCGCACTACTGGCTCTCCGGCCAGGTCGGCTGGCTCGCCCGCGACCGGTGGTCCGTGCCGCTGGTGCACACCGCGCACACCCTGGCGAAGGTGAAGAACGCCGCGCTCGCCGAGGGCGACAAGCCCGAGCCGCGCACCCGCGTGATCGGCGAGGAGCAGGTGGTCGCCGAGGCCGATCGGCTGGTCGCCAACACCGCGGTCGAAGCGCGCCAGCTCATCGACCTCTACGACGCCGCGCCGGACGCGGTGCACGCCGTGCCGCCGGGCGTCGACCTCGAACGCTTCACGCCGGGCTCGAAGTCCGTCGCCCGCGCGGAGCTGGGGCTGACCGAAGACGACGTCGTGCTCGCCTTCGCCGGCCGGATCCAGCCGCTCAAGGCGCCGGACGTCCTGCTGCACGCCGCGGCCGCGATGCTGCGCCGCCGTCCCGAGCTGGCTGCGCGGCTGGTCGTGCTGATCGTCGGCGGGCCGTCGGGCACCGGGCTGGAGCAGCCGCAGGCCCTGCGCGAGCTGGCCGTTTCCCTCGGCATCGAGCGGCAGGTCCGGTTCCTGCCGCCGCAGCCGGGCGAGTCGCTCGCCCGCGTCTTCCGCGCCGCCGACGTCGTCGCGGTGCCGAGCTACAACGAGTCGTTCGGCTTGGTCGCCCTCGAGGCGCAGGCCTGCGGGACGCCGGTGGTCGCCGCCGAGGTCGGCGGGCTGCCGGTGGCGGTGCCGCACGGCGTCTCCGGGCTGCTGGTGCCCGGGCACGGCGCCGACGAGTGGGCGGACGCGCTGGCCGCCGTCGCCCTGCGCCCGGACCGGCGGGCCGAACTCGGCGCGAACGCCGTCGTGCACGCGCGCCGGTTCTCCTGGCGCCGCACGACGGACGCGCTCCTGGACATCTATGCTCAGGCCACCAGCGCCTTCTCCCGTGCGCTGGACCTGCGCGCGGAGGTGGCGGTGTGAGCCTGGACCAGCTGATCCAGTCTACTTTGGACTCCAACGAGCTGAAGTACGACAAACGCGGTCCCGGCAAGTACTTCGTCACGCTGCCCGGCACGAAGAAGCTGCAGACGAACGCGTGGCTCGTCGACGGCGACCACGCGTTTTCGGTGGAGGCCTTCGTCTGCCGCCGTCCCGATGAGTCCCATGAGGACGTTTACCGGTTCCTGTTGCAGCGCAACGCGAAGCTCTACGGCGTCCACTACACAGTGGACAGTCTCGGGGACATCTACCTGGTCGGCCGGTTCGGCAAGGAGACGATGTCCGCCGACGAGCTGGACAAGGTGCTCGGCCAGGTGCTGGAAGCGGCCGACGGCGACTTCAACACACTGCTCGAGATCGGCTTCGCGACGTCGATCAAGCGCGAGTGGGACTGGCGCGTCTCCCGCGGTGAGTCCCTGGCGAACCTCCAGGCGTTCAAGCACCTCGTCGCCCCCGAGCGGCCGCACGAACCGGGCTTGACCGAGTCGTGACCGGAGGCCGTGCAACGGCCCTGAACCGGACATCCGTCTCCTCGTCAGCCGAAACTGGAGGGAGACGCAGGATGCGGACTCGATGGAGAGCCGGGCTCGCGGCCGTGGCCGTGGCGTTCGTGCTGGCCGGCTGCTCGGCGGCCCAGGACAAGGGGATGTCCACGGCGGACAGTGCCGGATCCGGGCCGGTCCCGGCGGCACCGCAGCAGGGCAGCGGCAAGACCGGGGCGGAAAAGGTGACGCCGCCGCAGCCGGGCGCCACCGAACGCAAGCTTTCGCGCAGCGCCCGGCTGGAACTGACCGCCACCAAGGTGGTCGACGTCGTCGCGCAGGCCCGCGGCATCGCGCTGGGGGCCGGCGGCTACACCGGGCAGGAGAGCACGGGCGAAGAGCTGGCGACGCTCAGCCTCGCGGTGCCCGCGGACAAGCTGGACGGCGTGCTCGACCAGCTCGCGCACCTGGGCAGTGCCATGGTGAAGCGGGAGCTGAACACCCAGGACGTGACCGAACAGGTCGTCGACGTCGAAGCGCGGCTGGCGACGCAGCGGGCTTCGGTGGAGCGGATCCGCGCGTTGCTGGCGAAGGCGACTTCGGTGTCCGAGATCGCTTCGGTCGAGAGTGAGCTGACGAGCCGCGAAGCGACGCTCGAATCGCTCGAACAGCAGCGGAATTCGCTGGCCGGCAGCGTCGCGATGGCGACCGTGGCGATGACCATCCGCAACGTCGCCGCCCCGCCGCCGCCGTCGGAGGACCACAGCGGGTTCCTCGGCGGGCTGGCCGGCGGCTGGCACGCGTTCCTCGTCTTCGGCGGCGGCCTGCTGACCGTGCTGGGCGCGCTCGCGCCGTTCCTGCTCTTCATCGTGCCGCTGGGCTGGCTCGGCTGGTGGCTCTACCACCGCCGCCGGCCACCGGCCGCGGTGCCGGCCGCGGAGCCCGGCGAGGGCTGAGCGGAACAGGCGGGACGGCTCGAGGGAGGGGGAGTCGCGATCTCGAGCCGCCCCGCTGAAGTTCCCGCCGATCAGGACCCGGTGACGAGGGGGGTGCCAACGGGGCCGGGCGGGCCGCGGCCCGGCAGGGGGGAGACGAGCCGCGGTCAATGCCCGAATCCGGCCGGGGAGTGCGTGGAATCCAGCCGCTCGGGACGTAGTCAACCTGTCAGATCCCGCCGGGTAATCACAAGGCTACTGGCTAGCCCGTTCGAGTGAATTTACCGCTGAGCGATAACGGTCCGCAGTCCGCGGCCGGATTTTTGCGCGTTGTTGGCCGACGGACTTGTCGAAGAGTGAGGTGTTACTCCGCGGTAACACACTCTGGGTAGGACGCGCGGTGCGGCGGAGGTCACCACTCGGCCGCGTGGTGCGTTCTGGCAGGCTGTTGCCCATGGCCGAGATTGGGACGTTGGTGCTGCTGCGGCACGGGCAGAGCACGTGGAACGCGGAAAACCTGTTCACCGGCTGGGTGGACGTACCGCTGTCGGAACAGGGCGAGGGCGAAGCCCGCCAGGGCGGTCAGTTGCTGGCCGGCGCCGGGCTGCTCCCGGACGTGGTGCACACCTCGCTGCTGCGCCGCGCGATCTCCACCGCGAACATCGCGCTGGACGCCGCCGACCGGCACTGGATCCCGGTGAAGCGCGACTGGCGCCTCAACGAGCGCCACTACGGCGCGCTGCAGGGCAAGGACAAGAAGCAGACCCTGAGCGAGTTCGGCGAGGAGCAGTTCATGCTCTGGCGCCGCTCGTACGACACCCCGCCGCCGGCGATCGACCCGAAGGACGAGTGGAGCCAGGCGGACGACGCCCGCTACGCGAACCTCGGCGACGCCGCGCCGCTGACCGAGTGCCTGAAGGACGTCGTCGAGCGGCTGCTGCCGTACTGGGAGTCCGCGATCGTGCCCGACCTGCGTGCGGGCAAGACGGTGCTGGTCGCCGCGCACGGCAACTCGCTGCGCGCGCTGGTCAAACACCTCGACGGCATCTCCGACGCCGACATCGCGGGCCTCAACATCCCGACCGGCATCCCGCTGCGCTACGACCTCACCGAGGACCTGCAGCCGGTGAAGCCGGGCGGCGAGTACCTCGACCCGGAAGCCGCCAAGGAAGCCGCCGCCGCGGTGGCGAACCAGGGTCGCTGAGCGTTCAGGCCACGGTGACCGGCCGCACGCCGGTCACCTTCCAGCTCGCCCCTTCGCGGACGACGTCGAGTTCGGCCGGGAAGGGGCGGCTGGTCACCTGGCCGGTCGCGGCGGTGACCTGCAGCGTCGTGAAGAACAACACGATCGCCCGCCCGCCGGTGATGGCGACCACCCCGGCCATCGGTTCGGGACCGAGCGCCACCTTCGTGCCGCTGGCGCGGATGGCCTCGACGTAGGACGTCTTCTTCGCGCGGTAGTCGTCGAGGAAAGGCCCGGCGGTGACCGCTTCCGCCCGCGCGTAGCTGCCTTCCGGATCGGCGCTGTCGGTCGTGAACAGCGCGCCCGCCGCCACCCGGGCCCCCGCCAGCGCCGAATCGCGCAGCCCGCCCGTGCTGCCGTCGTCCGGCTGCGGTGCGGGCGCCGGCTGGGCGGGGTTCACCGCGATGTCGGAGAGCCGCCAGCGCCCGCCGTCCCGGATCGCGGTGAAGGCGACCGCGGCGAGGCCCTTCGAGGTGCCGTTGTCCTGCTGGAGCACGGCCAGGTCGCGGATCCGGTCGCCGGTGAACTCCAGCGCCGCCGCCTGCCGCACCCGGGTGACCAGGTGCACCGGCTGCGGGCTCTTCCTGACCTGCTCGAACAACGCGGTGAGCTGGGTCTTCGCCGGCCCGGTGACGTGCTCGGCGACGGCCTGGTCGAACCCCGCCGGGTTCCCGGAGTCGTAGCTGAACACCGCTTCGGCGGCCGCCTTCACCGCGTCGAGGGCGGTGCCGGTCCGCTGGGCATCGACCAGGGCGAGGTTGGCGCCGACCGGCACGGCCGTGCCGGTGACCGTGCACGCGGACGCCAGCAGGACCGCCAGCGCCGGCAGCGCTCGCCTCACAGCAGTCCGGCTTCGCGGGCCCGGGCCCCGGCCTGGAACCGCGACGACGCCCCGAGGAGCTCCATCAGCTCCGCCACCCGGCGCCGGTAGGTGCGCAGGCTGATGCCGAGGGCCCGGGCCGCCGTCTCGTCCTTGCAGCCCGAGGCCAGCTGCTCCAGGATTTCGCGCGCGCCCAGCTCGGTGAAGCGCGCTTGGTAGGACTCCAGGTCCGTCGCCGCGTGCCAGGCCGCCTCGAACAGCGACTGGATGCCCTGAACCAGGTCCGGGCTGCTGATCACCGTGTAGCCGCGGACCCCGCCGACGCGGTCGCCGGCCACGATGGCGATGCGGCGGTCCAGCAGGATCGTCTCGTTGATCTCGCGTTCGGTGATCCGGATGCCCGCACCGCCCGCGGCCATCCGCCGCAGGTGCTCGGCGAGCGCCGGGTCGAACAGCACGCCCGGCTGGTACACCTTGCGGATCTTCAGCCCGCGCACCGACTGCTCCCGCTCGGGGGCCACCGGGTGCGCCACCGACCACGTGTGCAGGTCGCGGGCCGCGCAGGAAATCTCCGTCGCGAGCTCGAAGAGGTGCGCCGTCCGCTCGAACAGCTCCGCTTCGCCGCGCACCATGACGACGTCAGTCACCTTCTCCACGCATTCCAGTGTGGCAGCAAACTGCCAAACCCGGTGGTCACGCGGGCACCGCCGGAAGGCTGGAGGCATGACCACGAACACCCTCCCCGCCGCCGCGGCGGGCACCTGGAAGCTCGGCTCCTTCGAAGTCAACCGCCTCGGGTTCGGCGCCATGCGCCTGATGTCCACCACGGACGGTGGCATCCGCGCCCGCGAGACGTCCCTCGCCGTGCTGCGCCGGGCCGTCGAGCTCGGCGTGAACCACTTCGACACCGCCGCCTTCTACTTCGCCGGGCCGCGCTCGGCCAACGAACTGCTCAACACCGCCCTCGCGCCCTACGACGACCTCGTCATCACCACCAAGGTCGGCCCCGGCCGCGACTTCACGGGCGAGTTCCACACCGCCCGGCCCGAGCAGCTGCGGGCCCAGGTCGAGGAAAACCTGCGGGAGCTGGGCCGGGACCACCTCGACGTCGTCAACTACCGGATCGGCCAGAGCCTCGACCGCGGCACCGGCTCCCTCGCCGACGGCTTCGGCGCGCTCGCCGAGCTGCGCGAAGCCGGGCTGATCCGCGAGCTGGGCATCTCCAACGTCGGCCCGGAGCACCTCACCGAGGCGCTGAAGATCGCGCCGGTCGTCTGCGTCCAGAACCAATACGGCCTCAGCGCCCGCCGCGAGGACGACGAGCTCGTCCGGCGGTGCGCCGAGCACGGGATCGCCTTCGTGCCGTTCTTCGCCGTCGCGAGCGGCACCGGCGAGGACACGCGGGTCGCCGAAGTCGCGCGCCGCCACGGCGTCACCCCGGCGCAGGTGCGGCTCGCGTGGACGCTCCACCGGGGACCGCACGTGCTGGCCATCCCGGGCACCGGTGACGTCGGGCACCTCGAGCAGAACGTCGCCGCGGCGGCGCTCGAGCTGACGGACGAAGACCTGGCCGCGCTCGGGTGAATTCGCCCGGAATGTCTCGCCGGGGAATCGATCGGGTGAACGCCGCCTGAAGCCCCGGCGAACATGTCCTCCCCAGGTGTCGCGGTGCTCACGACAAGGCGGACAACGCTAGGCCGAAGGGCCACTTCTCCGCTTACGATCGGCCCGTGACCACGCCTGTTTCACTCGCACTGGCCATCGGCGCACTGGTGGCCGGTGCGGTGGCCGGTTACTTCCTGGCGCGGGCGCGCACCCGCCGGGAAGAGGCCCGGCCGCCGGGCCCGACCGTCGCGGAACTCCTCGAACGGCTGGTCCGCTCCTCGAACAACGGCGTCGTCGTGCTGAACCGGTTCGGCGACATGGTCCTGCACAACCCGCGTGCCTACGAGCTGGGTCTGGTCAAGGTCAACCAGGCCGACCCGCGGGCCCGCAAGGCCGCCGAGCAGGTCGTCGAAACCGACGAACCGATGGAGATCGACCTTTCGCCACTCGAAGCGCGCGGGCGGCAGCCGGAAGCGGTGCTCGGCCAGGTCCGGCCGCTCGGCGACGGCTTCACCGTCGTCGAGGCCGTCGACCACTCCGAGGCCATCCGGCTGGAGGCCGTGCGCCGCGACTTCGTCGCCAACGTCAGCCACGAGCTCAAGACCCCGGTGGGCGCGATCGCGCTGCTCACCGAGGCCGTGCTCGACGCCGCCGAGGACGTCGAGGAGGTCCGCCGCTTCGGCGGCAAGATCCTGCGCGAGTCCACCCGCCTGGGCCAGCTCGTCACCGAGCTGATCGCGCTGTCGCGGCTGCAGGGCGCCGAGCGGCTGCCCGACCTCAACGTCGTCGAGGTCGACGCGGTCGTCCGCGAATCGCTCGGCCGCACGACGCTCTCGGCGGAGTCCGCCGACATCAGCATCACCACCGACAGCCCGAGCGGCCTGCTCATCGAGGGCGACCGCACGCTGCTGGTCACCGCCCTGTCGAACCTGCTGGAGAACGCCGTCGCGTACTCGCCGGCCGGCAGCCCGGTCTCCATCAGCAGGCGGCTGGCGGACGGGATGGTCGAGATCGCCGTCACCGACCGCGGCATCGGCATCGCCGAGGACGAGCAGCAGCGCGTGTTCGAGCGCTTCTACCGCGCCGACAAGGCCCGCTCGCGCGCCACCGGCGGCACCGGCCTCGGCCTGGCGATCGTCAAGCACGTCGCGGCCAACCACGGCGGCTCGGTCGGCCTGTGGAGCCGTCCGGGCACCGGCTCGACGTTCACCCTGCGCATCCCCGCGCACGTCAGCCCCGAACCGGCCCCCGAGCCGGCCCGGGCGGCCAAGACCTCGCCGGCACCGCGGCAGGAGAAGACCCCCGAGCGCACCCCGAGGCTCGTGGTTACCGGGCAGGACAGCCCAGATCATGGAGGAAACCTGTGACCAGGGTTCTCATCGTCGAGGACGAGGAGTCGTTCGCCGACCCCCTCGCCTTCCTGCTGCGCAAGGAAGGGTTCACCGCGGCCGTCGCCGGGACCGGCCAGGCCGCGCTGGAGGAGTTCGACCGCAACGGCGCCGACATCGTGCTGCTCGACCTCATGCTGCCCGGCATGAGCGGCACCGACGTGTGCAAGCAGCTGCGCCAGCGCTCGGCCGTGCCGGTCATCATGGTGACCGCGCGCGACAGCGAGATCGACAAGGTCGTGGGCCTGGAGCTGGGCGCGGACGACTACGTGACGAAGCCGTACTCGGCGCGCGAGCTGATCGCGCGGGTCCGGGCGGTGCTGCGCCGCGGCGGCGAGCCGGGCACCGACGGCGAGCTGGCCCCGCTGGTGCTCTCGGCGGGCCCGGTCCGGATGGACGTCGAGCGGCACGTGGTGACCGTGGACGGCGCCGAGGTGTCGCTGCCGCTCAAGGAGTTCGACCTGCTCGAGTACCTGCTCCGCAACGTCGGCCGGGTGCTGACCCGCGGGCAGCTGATCGACCGGGTGTGGGGCGCGGACTACGTGGGCGACACGAAGACCCTGGACGTCCACGTGAAGCGGCTGCGCTCGAAGATCGAGCCGGACCCGGGTTCGCCGCGGCACCTGGTGACGGTGCGCGGCCTGGGCTACAAGTTCGAGACGTAAGTCCTCTTCGGGCGGTTTCGTCCCGGCGGGAGGCGCGCCGGGACGAGGCCGCACCGAGTGTTTTCGGTTACATGTTCGAGACCTCGGGCTGGGGCCGGTACCCTGGACCCCCGTGCGCCTAGGGGTACTCGACGTCGGTTCCAACACCGTCCACCTGCTCGTGGTCGACGCCCACCGTGGCGCCCACCCGACGCCGATGCATTCCGAAAAGTCCGTGCTGCGGCTGGCCGAGCGGATCACCCGCGGCGGCGAGCTCAGCAAGGCCGGTGCCGACGAGCTCTGCACCGCCGTCCAGTCCGCGAAGGAAGCCGCCGCGCGGCTCGGCTGCGAAGAGGTCATGGCCTTCGCCACCTCGGCCGTCCGCGAGGCGAAGAACTCCGCCAAGGTCCTGGCCCGGGTGGCCGAGGAAACCGGCGTCGAGCTGCAAGTTCTCTCCGGGGTCGACGAAGCCCGGCACACCTTCCTCGCCGTCCGCCGGTGGTACGGCTGGTCGGCCGGGCAGCTGCTGGTGCTCGACATCGGCGGCGGCTCCCTGGAAATCGCGATGGGCCGCGACGAGGAACCCGTGCTGGCCGAATCGCTGCCCCTGGGCGCGGGCCGCACCACGCGCACCCGCTTCAAGCACGACCCGCCGACGCGCTCCGAGCTCGTCGCGACGTCCGCGTGGCTGGACGACCAGCTCACCGACCTCACGCGCAAGGTCACCAAATGGGGTGAACCCGATCGGGTCGTGGCGACGTCGAAGACGTTCCGCTCGCTCGCCCGGCTGACCGGCGCCGCCCCCTCGGCGGCGGGCCCGCGCGTCCGACGTACGCTCACCGATACGGCATTGCGCCAGCTCCTGGCCTTCATCTCGCGGATGCCGTCGGCCGATCTCGCGCAGCTCGAGGGGGTCAGCTCGAGCCGGTCGCACCAGCTCGTGGCGGGTGCGCTCGTCGCGCAGGCCACGATGCGGGCGCTCGGGGTGCCGGAACTCGAGATCTGCCCGTGGGCTCTGCGAGAGGGTGTCATCCTGCGGCGGCTGGACCATTCGAACGGCGCGGATGAGACTGGAGCCGCCCTCGCCGGGCGCTTCGGCGCACAGGAGGACCGGTGAAAGCACGCGGCTGGACTTCCCGGACGGATAACGGGCACGGTGGAGAGGTGACGGACATGCAGAGGTCGGTGTACAGCGCGCGCGGCGCCGCCGGTGTGCCGTCGGGTTTCGCTCCGCGAGGTGCCGACAGTGGCAACACGGTGCGCGCAGGGGATCACCAGGTATGACGGACCAGACCGGAGGCGACCAGCCGCAGAAGACCGTGGCTGAGCTGCTCGCCCAGCACGGTGCCCAGGTCGACGGCGGACGCCGTCGCCGTCGGCGCGCCGCCGATGACGACGACGAACCCGCCACCCCCGAAGCCCCGCCCGGCGCGACCGGTTCGCACCGGCGGCCCGGCGTGAGCGACACCGGCCCGCAGGCGATCATCGACCGGGTGGCGTCCGAAGGCACGCCGGCCCCGCCCGCGCGCCCGGCCGGGCGTCGCCGCGCCGAGCCGCCGTCCCCGCCGCCGCCCGCGCCCCGGGCGGTCCCGCAGGACTCCCAGCCGCTGCCCCGGCCGGTGGCGCCGCCCCCGGCGCGGCCCGCCCCGGGGGGTGCCGAGTCCGGCCAGTACGCCCGTCCGGTCCCGCAGGAGTCCGGCCAGTTCTCCCGGCCGCCGCAGGAGTCGGGCCAGTTCGCGCGCCCGCAGGAGTCCGCGCAGCTGCCGGTGCCGCCGCGCGCCGCGCCGCGCCGCCAGCCCCCGCCGCCGCAGCCGTCCCAGCAGCTGCCGACGCCGCCCCAGCCGTCGCAGCAGCTGCCGGCACCCCCGCCGCCCGGCACTCCGCTGTCGGCCCGGCTCGACGGCCTCAACGGCACCCCGGACGCCGACATCGACGTCCCGCCGGGCCCGATGGCCAGCGGGTCGTTCGCGAACCCGCCCGCCGCGCCCGGCCGCCCGCGCCGCGCCCCGGCGCGCCGCCCGGAGCCGAAGCGCGAGGACCACACCGAGCAGTTCTCGGCGGTCCCCGACGACGAGCCGCCCGCCCCGCCGGTGCCGCCGAAGGCCAAGAAGCCCGACGAGCCCGCCTCGCCCGCGGGCCTGGCGAACTGGCGCAAGCGGCGGCAGAAGGAGCAGATGGAGGACACCGAGATCGGCGTCATGCCGGCGGTGCCCTCCGACACGCCCGACGACGGCTACCCCGAAGACGACTTCGAGCCCGACGGCTTCGCCCCGGAGAGCAGCGGCTACCAGGCCGCCTACGACGCGGGCCCGCCGACCGGCGCGTACCCGCCGCCGATGCCGTTCGCGCCCGGCGACCGGGCCTCGCGGGCGCCGATCCCGGACGACCTGGCGCCGTACGAGCGCGAGTTCGCCGACGACTACCCGGCGGACGGCCCGGACTTCGAGCAGGACGACTACGGCTACGAGCAGGGCGAAGGCTACGAAGACGACGAGTACGACGACGCGCCCGAGCCGGCCGCGGAGCCGGAACCTGCGGCGTCGCCCGGCAAGCAGTGGCTGGCCCTGGCCGGCCAGCTGGCGCTGGGTGTCGTCGGTGGTGCCGCCGTCTGGCTCGGCTTCAACTGGCTGTGGGTGAACATCCCGGCCGCCGCGCTGATCGCCGCGCTGCTGGTGGTCGTCGCGCTGGTCTGGATCGTGCGGAAGATCCGCCGCGCCGAGGACCTGCAGACGACGGTGCTCGCGGTGCTGGTCGGCCTGGTGGTGACGGTTTCGCCGGCTGCGTTGCTGCTGGTCGGCCGCTGACGCGGTGATCCGCGTCGCGTTGGCGGCCCGGCGGCGTCGCGCACCCGTGGTGACGAGGCAGGATGGCGCGCGTGACAGACGAGCAGCCGGTCCCCGTCGGACTCAGCACGGCGTCGGTGTGGCCCCTCAAGGCGGGGACGGCGTTCGAGCTGGCCGCCGAGCTCGGCTACGACGGCGTCGAGGTGATGGTCTGGGCCGACCCGGTCAGCCAGGACGTCACCGCGCTGCGGCGCCTGTCGCGGCGCACCGGCGTGCCCGTGCTTTCGGTGCACTCGCCGTCGCTGCTCATCACCCAGCGGATCTGGTCGCCCGATCCGGTGGTGCGGCTGCGGATGTCGGTCGATGCCGCCCTGGAGCTCGGCGCGCGCACGGTGGTGGTGCACCCGCCGTTCCGGTGGCAGCGCCGGTACGGCGACGGGTTCGGTGATCTCGTCGCCGAACTGGAGGAGTCGAGCGGCGTCGAAATCGCCGTGGAAAACATGTTCAAGGTCCGGCCGCCCGGTGGTTCGAAGAATTCGCGCGTGTCCGCGTTCCGGCCGTCGATCGATCCGACGGACGTCGGGTTCCGGCACTACACGCTCGACCTGTCCCACACAGCGGCAGCCGAGATGGACGCGCTGGCGCTCGCGCAGCGGATGGGTGACGGCCTCTCGCACGTCCATCTGGCGGACGGCACCGGCGTCCCGAGGGACGAACACCTGGTACCCGGCCGCGGCGGCCAGCCCTGCGCCGAACTGCTCGAGAAGCTGGTCAGCAACGGTTTCGGCGGCCAGATCGTGCTGGAGATCAACACCCGGCACGCCGTCACGGCGGCGCAGCGCGTCCGCGATCTGGCGGAGGCGTTGTTGTTCGCGCGGTTCCACCTCGGCCAATAAGTGCGTCGCGCCTATCTACTCCCCAGTGCATTTCCGCCGGTTGTACCCGTAAAGTTCGGACCGTGAACCCGTCGCACTCGTTGCTCGTCACCTACCCCGATTCCCGAAATGGCGCGGACCGTTCGTGAGCGGAATGGACGGCACCGCCGTGTCCTTCGACACGGCGAGTGCGGCGCGGTCGCTGGGGGACGGCACCTTCACCGCGGTGCTGCGTGCGGAATGGGCCATCGGCTCGCACCCGCACGGGGGTTTCCTACTCGCCCTGCTGGCCCGGGCGGCGATCGCCGCCCTGCACGAGCGCGGTGAGCCGCACGCGGAGCCGCTGGTCGTCAGCGCGGAGTTCCTGCACGCGCCCGCGCTCGGCCCGGTGCTGCTGCGCACGGACGTCCGCAAGGTCGGCCGCCGCGCGACGGTGGTCGAGGTCCGCCTGGAGCAGCGCGGCCGCAGCTGCGTCGAGGCGAGGGTGACGACGGGCCGCCTGCCGATGCGCCGTCCGGAGTGGACCGACGTCCCGTCGATGCCGGCCGAGCCCCCACCGGGCGCGCTGGCGATGGCGGAGAGCACGGAGGGGCCGTTCAACCTGGCCAAGGGCTGCGAAGTCCGCCTCGACCCGGCGACGGCGGGCTACCTGACGGGCCGCACGGGCGAGCCACCCCGGATGCGGCTGTGGGTCCGCCCGCGGCACAGCCTGGTGGACCCGTATTTTTCGCTGCTGGCGTCGGACGTGAACCCGCCGGTCGTGATGAACCTGGGCCGCATCGGCTGGGCCCCGACGGTCCAGCTGACGGCGCTGCTGAGGACACGCCCGGCGCCCGGGTGGCTGAGAGTGGTGGTGGAGTCGAGGTCGGTGCACGAGTCGTGGTTCGACTCCGACGCCACGGTGGTCGACGCCCAGGGCCGGCTGGTGTGCCAGGCACGCCAGCTGGGGTTGGCCCCGGCTCCCGGCGGCTGAGCGCGGGCTCGGTGTGTGCTTGGAAGGGTGGTGCCGGCGCGCCCCCGGCACCGGGGTGTCCGGCCTCGTTTGGCACCCTTGCCACCATGACGGTCATCGCGGTGCTGGGTGCGGGCAAGATCGGTGAGGCGTTGCTCTCGGGGCTGCTGCACGGCGGCCACGACGCCGGCGACCTCCTCTTCACCGAGCGGTACCCGGCGCGCGTCGACGAGCTGACCAGCCGGTACGGCATCCGGGGCGTCGAGGTCGAGGAAGCCGCAAAGCGGGCCGACATCCTGGTCGTCGCCGTGAAGCCGCAGGACATCGAGCCCGTTCTGGACGAGCTCGCTCCTCTGCTCGGGCCGTCCTCGCTCGTCGTCTCGCTCTGTGCCGGGCTGCCCACCTCGCTCTACGAACGGCGGCTCGCCGAGGGCGTCCCCGTCGTGCGGGTCATGCCGAACACGCCGATGCTGGTCAACGAGGCCATGAGCGCCATCTCCGCCGGCCGGTACGCGACCGGCGAGCACCTCGCCGTCGTGCGGGACCTGCTTTCGCACGTCGGGCAGGTCGTCGAGGTGCCCGAGGCGCAGCAGGACGCCGTCACCGCTCTGTCCGGGTCCGGGCCCGCCTACTTCTTCTACCTGGTCGAGGCCATGATCGACGCCGGGATCCTGCTCGGCCTGCCGCGCGCGCTCGCCGGGCAGCTGATCATCCAGTCGGCCGTCGGCGCGGCGAAGATGCTCGCCGAATCCGATGAGCACCCCGTGCTGCTGCGCGAGGCCGTGACCTCCCCGGCCGGGACGACCATCAACGCCATCCGCGAACTCGAGAAGCACGGCGTCCGCGCCGCGCTGCTGGCCGCCATCGAGGCCGCGAAGGACCGGTCGGTGGAACTCGGCCAGGCGCACGAGAGCTGACCCCGGGCGCCCGATTTCCCCGAAAAGGGCGATTGCCCGGGTCTTGCACGCGCCGGTGCTTGTGCGTTAGCCCTGGTAGGGGCCCATCTCGGTGACAGGCGTCGCATTAGTCCCACCAGTCCCGCTACTCTCGATAGAGCACGTGCGTGTCGATACCACAGGTGGGGAAGCCTCGTGGCGCGACACGTGTCGAAGGACGCGGTAAACATGTCGCCGAACAAGAAGGAGGATTTGCCCGCCGTCGGGCAGGTCCAGTTCCTGACGGTCGCCGAGGTGGCCACGCTGATGCGGGTCTCCAAGATGACCGTCTACCGTCTCGTGCACTCGGGTGAGCTGCCCGCCGTCAGGGTCGGGAAGTCCTTCCGGGTGCCGGAAAAAGCAGTGCACGAGTACCTCCAGGGTGCCTACTACGACGTGGGGTGATCCACGGCCCGGCCGGCGGCACGCCGTGTTTCGACGTGCCCGCTGACCGGCCTGCCCGGGGAGACGGGTAACCTGGAAAACCGCTCGTGCCTGTGCGCTCCACCCGTTGGACGCTGCGCCGGGCAGCGTGACCGACGTCGACCTAAGGAGCGCCCATGGGCTCTGTGATCAAGAAGCGCCGCAAGCGCATGTCGAAGAAGAAGCACCGCAAGCTGCTTCGCCGTACGCGCGTCCAGCGTCGTAAGGCCGGCAAGTAAGCCTGCTGAGCGTGACCGTGGCCCGTCCAGTCTCTGGACGGGCCACGTCCATGTGGTGGGCACGGTCCGCCCGTTCGAGTGAGGCGTTCGTCGCTTTCCGGCGAAACCGGTGTTAATAGCACGTGAGACGGCCCGGAGCTACCACTGAAGAGCGGTAACATCTCAAGGGCGTCCGCGCGATGCTTCCAGTGAGTGCAGGTTCGCGCGCCTCGGGTGACCGTCCACCCCCCACTTGCCCTACGCCGCAGGGAGTCGCATGCCGTCGAACATCGTGCTCGTCACCGGGGTCGCCGGGGAACTGGGCGGGAAACTGCTCGCCCGGCTGGGCAACAACCCCGATTTCGAACGGGTCATCGGTGTCGACACGGTCCCGCCCGACAAGGCGGTCCTGCAGCGCATGGGGCACGCGGAGTTCGTCCGCGCGGACATCAGGAACCCGTTGATCGCCAAGGTGATCAGCACGGCCAAGGTGGACACGGTCGTGCACGCGTCCTGCACCGCGCACCCGGCCGGGCCGGGGCGCCGCACGGCGATCAAGGAAGTCAACGTCATCGGCACCATGCGGCTGCTCGCCGCGTGCCAGCGCTCGCCGCTGGTCCGGAAACTGGTGGTCAAGTCGACGGCGGCGGTCTACGGCGCCGGCGCCCGCTCGCAGGCGGTGTTCACCGAGGACTCCGAGCTCATCCCGACGTCGACCAGCGGATACGCGAAGGACGCGGTCGAGATGGAGGGGTACGTGCGCGGCCTGGTGCGGCGCCGCCCGGACATCACGACCACGCTGTTCCGCTTCGCCAACATCATCGGCCCCGAGACCGACACCGTCCTCGCGCGCTACTTCGCGCTGCCGGTGGTGCCGACGGTCTTCGGCTACGACGCGCGGATCCAGCTCCTGCACTCTTCGGACGCGCTGTCGGTGCTGGAACGGGCGACGTTGACCGACCGGCCCGGCGTGTTCAACGTCGGCGCGGAGGGGGTACTCACCCTCTCGCAGGCGATCCGGCGGGCCGGCCGGGTCGAGCTGCCGATGCCGCGGAGCGTGGTGCCGTCGGTCGGCAAGGTCCTGCGCGGCGCGCGCGTCGTGGACTTCTCCGCCGACCAGGTCCGGCTGCTGAACTTCGGCCGGGTCGTCGACATCGCCAAGCTGAAGCAGGAGTTCGGCTACACCCCGCGGTGGACCACGCGGGAGGCGTTCGACGACTACATCGTGGGACGCGGGCTCCGCCCGGTGCTCGACGGCGGCAAGCTGGCCGGGCTGGCCGGCAAGGTGCTCGTCGCCGCCGCGACCGGGCAGAGCCGATGACCAGGCCACACGACTACTTCGGAAGCGAGGCGGGAACGGTGGGCGGTGCCGAAGCGCAGGTCATCCCCCTGCACGGACCGGGCCGGGAGAAGCCGGAAGCCGTGGAAGCCGAGCGGGACCTCCGCGAGCAGGAGGAGGCGCCGGTCGTCGCCTTCCCCGGCGGCGTCGACCGGCCGGCGCCGGAAGAGCCCCTTTCGGACGCGGCGCGCTCGGCGCTCGGCTTCCTCCGCGACCGGCTGACCGGCGACTACACGGTCGACGAGTTCGGCTTCGACGCCGAGCTGACCGAGGCGGTGTTCCTCCCGCCGCTGCGCGCGCTGTACAAGAAGTGGTTCCGCGTCGACACGTACGGCGTCGAAAACCTCCCGGCGGCCGGCGGCGCGCTGCTGGTGTCCAACCACTCGGGCACGATCCCGCTCGACTCGCTGATGACGGCGGTGGCGGTCCACGACGCGACGGGTGGCCGGCACCTGCGCGGACTGGGCGCCGACCTGGTGTTCCAGGTGCCGCTGGTGGGGTCGTTCGCCCGCAAGTCCGGCCAGACGCTGGCCTGCCACGCGGACGCCGAGCGCCTGCTGCGCAAGGGCGAGCTGGTCGGGGTGTGGCCGGAGGGCTTCAAGGGGATCGGGAAGCCGTTCGCTTCGCGCTACAAGCTGCAGCGCTTCGGCCGCGGCGGCTTCGTGTCGGCGGCGCTGCGGGCGGGTGTGCCGATCATCCCGGTGTCGGTGATCGGCGCCGAGGAGATCTACCCGAAGCTGGGCGACATCAAAGTCCTGGCGCGGATGCTCGGGCTGCCGTACTTCCCGGTGACGCCGTTCTTCCCGATGCTGGGCCTGCTGGGCGCGGTCCCGCTCCCGACGAAGTGGAGCATCGAGTTCGGCGCCCCGATCGCGACGGATGCCTTCGGCCCGGAGGCCGTCGACGACCCGATGCTGGTGTTCCAGCTGACCGACCAGGTGCGGGAGTCGATCCAGCAGACGCTCTACCAGCGGCTTTCGCAGCGGAAGTCGGTCTTCCGCGGCTGAGTCAGTCGCTGACGTGGGCGGTGTGGTCGAGCCAGTGCCGAGCGAGCTCGGCGTCGCCCTCGACGGTGGTTTCGGTCAGCGGCAGCCGCCGGGTCAACGTCAGCAGCAGTGACGCGGCCGGACTGCTGATCGTCACGTCGGCCGGTCCGGTCTTGTGCTGCCAGGTCGCCCCCTCGGGGCGCCGCTCGACGAACCACGCGCCGTCGGCGACGTCGGTGGCCCGCCACTGCAGGGTTTGCCCGGTGCCGCGGATGGCCTGCGCGGACGCGGGCCGCTGCAGCTCCCAGGTCGGCGAGGTGAGCATCGTCAGGTGGTTGGTGACGAGCGCGGCCGCGACGTCGGCCTCGACGTCGGCCGGCCGGCCCGCCGCGGCGGCCCCGTCGAAGCCGTGGACGACGGCCTCGTTGAGCATGGTGGACAGCCAGAACTGCGTCCCGGACCGCTCGTCCCCGGAGGCGTTGAACACCGGCGCGCCGAGCGCGTCATCGGAACAGGCGGCCGCGACCCGGTCCGCCGCCTCCGCCAGCCAGCCCGGCCACGCACCCGGGTCGGCGGGCAGTTCCGGCAGCTCGGTGGGCAGCCGGGTGGGATCGGTGATGCGGCGCTCGATGATCTCCGCAACCCAGTGCTGGGTCTGCCCCAGGTGCCACACCAGATCGGTGACGGTCCACTCCGGAGCCGTCGGCACGGCCGCGCCGGGGCCGGTCACGGCAGCGGCTTCCGCCAGGCGCCGGGTGTGATCGACGATCGCTCGCCGGGTGCGGTCCGCGGTCAGCTCGGTCATCGTGTGTCCTCGGTGTTCGGGGCGCCCCGGGTGGGTGCCTTCGCTGAAGCGTCGAACGACGATGGCGCGGATCGACACGCCCCTGGCGGAAATTCTCGTTGCCGCCGCGCGGGCCCCGGCTTCCGAGGCTGAGTGACGCGGACGCCCCAACCCGCACCCCGCCCAGACCTGCCCCGCCACCCCGATCCGAAGCCAGCACGCGGCCGTAGCGACAATCCCGGCTTCGGGGTGGTGGGCACCGAGCTCAGGCCTCGAGTTCGCGGGCTTTCGGCCGGTAACCCAGCCGTCCCCGGGTGGCGATGAGCAGCACCAAAGCCACCGCGGTCGAGGCGAGCAAGAACGCGTGCGTCGTGTCCCTGACCCCCAGCGAAGGGAACATCTCCGACCACGCGATCGAGAAGAAGTTGTTGACGCTCGTGTGCAGCAGCATCGCGAGCGGCAGGCTCTGGCCGGTGCGGTTGAACACCCATGTCATGATGATGCTGAACGTCACGCAGGTGGCGACGAACTCGATCGGCGTCAGCCAGGTGATGTCCGGCCAGCCGCCCCACTCGCTGAAGAACAGCGGCAGGTGCCACACGCCCCACAGCGGGCCGAGGATCAGGGTGCCGCCGAGCGGTCCGTAGCGCTGCTGGAGGCGGGGGAGGGCGAAGTCGCGCCAGCCCGGTTCCTCCGCCAGCCCGGTCGTCACCATCTGCAGCAGGAGGCCGGGCAGGTAGGCCACCAGCGTCGCCACCGCCGGGGCGAGGGGGGTCTGCTCGGTCAGCGCCATGGTGGCGATCGTGAGCAGGGCCGGCACGCTGAGCACCACCGCCACGTACCAGAACCAGTGGACCCGCCACTTGAACAGCCGCGCGGTCCACCGGCGGAGGCCGGTCCGGCCGTCGGCGAGCGCGGTCACCAGGAACGCCGCGGCGATCGGGCCGAGGTAGGCGCCCGGGAGGACGCCGGCGAACTGCGAGGTGCCGAGCAGTTCCGGGAACCGGAAGTGGAGGACGCCCAGTCCGTTCTCCGACAGGATGTAGGGCGTCCACGCGATCCAGCTCAGCAGGTTGGCCAGGGCGAAGAACCAGGTGAGCGGGTGTTTGCGGAGGCTGTTCCGCAGCCTGCCCCCGCCGCCGGTCCGGTCTTCGATGTCCACTCGGGTTGCCACCACACTGTCCCTTCGGGAGTTGCCTTTCCGATGGGAAAAGCACACCAGCCGAAGGCGGCCCGGTCATTCCCGCGAGCACCCGAAGCGGGGGTAGCGCAGGCGCTACCGGCGCCGGTAAGCCATCCCGGCCGCCACCGCGCCGGCCAGCGCTCCGGCCCCGAGCACCGAAGGGACGCCGATCTTCGCGGCCTTCCGGCCGGTCCGGAAGTCCCGGATCTCCCAGCCGCGCGCCCGGGCGACGTCCCGCAGCCCGCCGTCGGGGTTCACCGCCACCGCCGTGCCGACCACCGACAGCATCGGGATGTCGTTCGCCGAGTCCGAATACGCCGTGCAGCGCTTCAGGTTCAGGCCCTCGCGCGAGGCCAGGGCCCGCACCGCGTGCGCCTTGGCCCGCCCGTGCAGCAGGTCACCCACCAGGCGGCCGGTGTACACGCCGTCGCGGGTCTCCGCGACCGTGCCCAACGCGCCCGTGAGACCGAGCCGGCGGGAAATGATCGCCGCCAGCTCGATGGGGGTCGCCGTCACCAGCCACACCCGCTGGCCCGCGTCCAGGTGCATCTGGGCCAGCGCGCGCGTTCCGGACCAGATCTTGTCCGCCATCAGCTCGTCGTAGATCTCTTCGCTGATCGACGTCAGCTCCGCCACCGTACGGCCGGCCACAAAGGACAGTGCGCGTTCGCGGTGGGTCTTGATGTCCTCTTTGTTCTCGCGGCCGCCGAGGCGGAACTTGATCTGGCCCCAGACGAACCCGGCCAGGTCCGACGACGTGAAGAACTTGCGCGCGGCCAGGCCGCGGGCGAAGTAGAAGATCGACGCGCCCATCATCATCGTGTTGTCGACGTCGAAGAACGCGGCCGCGGTCAGGTCCGGCGGCGCGGGCGGGGCCGGGGGTTCGGACAGGGCGTGCGCGGCCTCCGCCGACGCCTCGCCCGCCAGCGCGGCGAGCCGTTCGAGCTCCTGACTCTTGTCCTTGCCACGCCAAGCTGACACGTACACCGCCTCCACGTCTCCTTCGCACAGCGTAGCGAGCCGCCCACCGCGCCGTCGCAGGTGTGGGCCGGACCTCAGCCGATGATGATCGGCGGAAGCCCCGGCAGGAGCGGCGGCAGCGAAATCAGCGGCGGCTGGGACGTCGTCGTGGTCGGCGCCGGCGGGCGGGACGTCGTCGACGGCTGGCCGAACACCGGGGGCGGGGTCACCCCGCCGGTCGGTGCCGGGAGGCCCGGGGTCGCCGCGGCGTCCGACGACGGCAGTTGCGTGCCCGTCGGTGTCGGTGTCGTGCTCTCCTGCGACGAAGGCGCGACCGACGCCGTCGGCTGCTCCCCGGCCGCCGGGGCGGGCCGCTGCGTGCACTCGCCGGTCGCCGGAAGCGGGCCCAGCTCGTCCGAGGCGCCGGTGGTGATCTGGTAGCAGTTCATCCGCGCCACCAGGCCGCTCGCCCGCTCCTGGACCTTGCTCAGCAGGTCGCGGACGTCGCCGAACACCGGCGCCGCGTCGGCCGGGAGCGGCAGCGCGGCCAGCCGGGCCGCCTGGTTGCGGGCCCAGAGCCGGACGTCGGACAGCGCCTGCGTGCCGGCGCCGTCGCTGGTCGCCACGGTGGACAGCTGGGCGACGCCGGCCCGCAGGTCGGCGGCGAAGTCGTCGTACGCGGTCCGGTAGTCGGCGGCGCTCGCGTCTTCCGCGGCCAGCTCGCCGAGCTCGGTGATCCGGTTGGTGGCGAACTCGAGGTGCTTGCGCGCCTTCTCCTGGTCACCGAACGTGAGGCCCAGCGCGGTCGACTCGCCGGCGCGCTTGATGCCGTACAGCGGGTCACCGGGCAGCGCCGTGCGCGAGAGCACCAGCGTCAGCCCCGAGAGCACGAGGAAGAGGAAGAGCGCGGCGGCCACCAGGTCGGCGGTCCGCGGCCGCCACCTCCGACGCGGGGTGGTGGCCGCCGCCGTCTCCAGGCGGCCCGCGATCTCCGCGCGGATCCGCTGCCGCGTCTCCAGGTCCGGTGACCCGGCCGCGCCGAGGTCGCGCAGGGCGCCGACGATCGCGAGTTCGTCGGCGAACTCCCCGTCCCGGCGGACCGGCGACGGTTCCAGGGCACGCGCGAACCGCTCGCTCTCGGCTCGCTCACGCGCAAACCTCACGGCGCTGCTCTCCATCCCGGGCTTCGGCCGGCCTGACACCGGTCTGCGTGGGGTAACGATCCAGAAGCCGTCAGGGTTACCGGTTTCGGCCGACGAACGGAAAAGTTCGCGGGTTCAGCGCAATCCGGTGGGCAGAAGTTGTGCCAATCGGCGTACCGCGCGGTGCTGGAGCGCCTTGATGGCGCCTTCGTTGCGGTTCATGATCTCGGCCGTCTCGGCCACCGACAAGCCCTGCAGGAACCGCAGGACGATGCATTCGCGCTGGTCCTCGCCCAGTTCGGCGACGCAGCGCAGCAGCTCGGCCCGGGTGGCGCGGCTGATCGCCTCCTGCTCGGGGCCCGCCTGGGCGGTCGCGCCGACGCTGAACGGCGCCGAACCCGGCTCGGTCACCTCGTCGGTGACCACCTCGAGCTTGAACCGGCTCGACTTGACGTGGTCGAGCACGAGGTTGCGGGCGATGGTGACGAACCAGGCGCCGACGTCACGTCCCTGGTAGCTCACCGACGTGATGCGGCGCAGCGCGCGCAGGAACGTCTCGCTGGTGACGTCCTCGGCGAGGTCGCGGTCGCCGAGGCGGAACAGCACGTACCGGTAGACGACGTCGACGTAGCGGTCGTAGAGCCGGCCGAACGCGGACGAGTCGCCGTCCTGCGCGGCCCGCACCAGGTCCCAAGCCTCGGCCTTCGCCGCCTCGGCGCGTTCGTCGTCGGCCGCCTGCCTGCTCAGCGGCACGGACGGCGCCCGTCCGAAGACGCGCTCGGCGAACATGAAGACGGGCCCACGGCTCACGGCGGTCGGCACGGTCATCGGGCGGCACCTCCGGCGGTGGCTTCGGCCCAGCGGGCCACGGTACCCCCGGAACCACGGCGAGCAGGGATCGGCCGGCTCGCATGCCCCACGACCTCGTGGGCAGGCAAGTTCCTCACGGCGACTCCCTCTCTCCGGTCGCGGCGGTGATCAACACCACCGGCGCGACGCAGTGCAGCATACGTGTAGTTACCGCTAAGTAGGTAGTGGTTCCGGGGTTGCGCAGACGCGACGCTCGCGGTCAGCACCCATGACGTCGCTTCAGATGACAGACTTGCAACGGTTGGCGCCGGGCGAGAAGAGGTGGGTCGCGGGTGAGTGCTCCAGAAGGGACGCAGCCGGGGGTCGGCGGGCTGCTCACACGGGCCGCGGCGACGTGGCCGGAGCACCCGGCCGTGGTCGAAACCGGCACCGGGCGCAGCCTGACCTACCGCGAGGCCGACGCGGCCGCCCAGGCCCAGGCCCGCCGGCTGGCGGCCGCCGGGGTCGGCCCCGGCGACCGGGTGGGGCTGCGGCTGCCGACGTCGGTGGACTTCGTCATCGCCTTCTTCGGCGCGCTGCGGGCGGGCGCCGTGGTCGTCCCGCTGTCGCCGCAGGTGCCCGGGCCCGAGCTCGAGAAGCTCCTCGAGCACAGCGGCGCGAAGGTCGTCGTCCAGCGCGACGCCGAGGGGGATCTCCCCGACGGCGTGAGCGGTCTCACGCCGGGGGGTGACCCGGACGGAGGAGGGGATTTCCCCGACACCGGCCGGGCCGGCGAGGACATCGCGGTCATCTCGTACACCTCGGGCACGACCGGCCCGCCGCGCGGGGTGATGCTGTCGCACCGCGCGCTGCTGGCGAACCTCGAGCAGATCAGCGCGGTCGAGGGCGTCCTGGAGCAGGACGACCGGGTGCTGATCACCATCCCGCTCTTCCACGTCTACGGCCTCGGGCCCGGCCTCCTGCAGGCCACCGCGGTCGGCGCGACCGCGGTCCTCTCCGAGCGCTTCGAAGCCCAGCGCACGCTGGACGACTGCGCCGAGCACCGCGTCACCTCGATCACCGGCGTCCCGACGATGTACGGCGAGTTCGCCGCGTTCGGCGCCGACGAGCTGCGCCGCGGCCTGGCCACCGTGCGCCGGATGACCTCGGGCGCCGCGCCGCTGCACCCGAAGGTGCTGACGGCCATCCGCGAGGCCACCGGCCTCGACGTCTACGAGGGCTACGGCCTCACCGAATGCGCGCCGGTGGTGACGTCGACGCTGGTCACCGGCTATCCGAAGCCCGGGTCGGTCGGGCGGCCGCTGCCCGGCGTCGAGCTGCGGCTGGTGGACAGCGACGGCACCGACCAGGCCGTCCCGCTCGACCCGGACGACGTCGACGACGTCTTCGAGGCCGAAGGCGAGACCGGGCTGGTGTCGATCCGCGGCGCCAACCTCTTCTCCGGCTACTGGCCCGACGGCGGCCACGGCCCGGACGACGAGGGCTGGTTCCGCACCGGCGACGTCGGCTACCTCGACACCGACGGCGACCTGCACCTGGTCGACCGGGCCAACGACCTGATCATCGTCAACGGCTTCAACGTCTTCCCGCGCGAGGTCGAGGAGGTCATCGGGCAGCTGCCCGAAGTGGCCGAGGCCGCGGTCGTCGGCGTCGTCGACGAGCGCAGCGGCGAGGCGGTCAAGGCGGTCGTGGTGCCGTCGGCCGGGGCGGCGCTGTCCGAGCAGCAGGTCGTCGACCACTGCGCGGCCCACCTCGCCGGGTACAAGGTGCCGCACCTGGTCGAGTTCGCCGAGTCGCTGCCGCATTCGGCGACCGGGAAGCTGCGCCGCCTGCGGCTGCGGTAGGAAGGACGGCATGGCGCACGAAGTGACGGTGCTGGGCCGGGACGGCTGCCACCTCTGCGAGGTCGCGGAAGCCGAGGTCGCACGGATCTGCGGGGAACTCGGCGTCGCGTGGAAGGCCGAGGACGTCGACACCGATCCGGAGTGGCGCGCGGAGTACGGCGACCGTGTCCCGGTGATCCTGGTCGACGGCGCCGAGCACGGGTACTGGCGCGTCGAAGAGGACAGGCTGCGGCGCGCGCTGCAGCCGTAACCGGCTCGTAAGGGCGATCGAGCAGCCGCTTCACGTCTTCGCTCCGAAGATGGAGACGTGAGCACTCTGCAAGAAGCGCCGCCCGAAGCGCCCCGGCGGCTTTCGCTGCCGGTCGCGACGCTGATCGGCCTCCTCGCGCTGGCCGCCGCCCTCGGCGTCGGGCACCTGGTCGCGGGCTTCGTCGGGTACACGGCGTCGCCGTTCATCGCGGTGGCGAACTACGTCATCGACCACAGCCCGACGGCGATCGTGAAATGGGCCGAGCGGACGCTGGGCACCTGGGACAAGCCGGTGCTCAAGCTCGGGCTCGCGGTGGTGCTGGTCCTGTTCGCGCTGCTCGCCGGCCAGCTCTCGCGCCGGACGCCGCGAGCGGGGCAGATCCTCGTCTTCGTGCTCGGCGCGGCCGGGGTCGCGGCCGTGTACGCGCGCAGCGACCTCGGGCAGGTTTCGCTGCTCGCGCCGGTCGCCGCCCTGGTCGCCGGGCTCGCGGTGTTCACCTTCCTGCACCGGCTCGCGCTGCCCGTCGACGTCGTGCCGGACCGGGGCTTCGACCGGCGGAAGTTCCTGCGCGCCGGGGTCGGCGTCGCCGCCGGGTCGGGCCTCGCGGCCGTCGTCGGCCAGGTCGCCGGGACCAGCTCGAACGCCGAGGACTCGCGGGCCGCCGTCGGGCCGCTCGTGCCCGCGCGCACCGCGCCGCCGCTGCCCGCGGACGCCGACTTCGCGAAGCTCGGCTCGCCGCCGTTCCTCACGCCGAACGCGGACTTCTACCGGATCGACACCGCGCTGGTCGTGCCGCAGATCCGCACCGAGGACTGGAGCCTGAAGATCCACGGGATGGTCGACCGCGAGGTGACCTTCTCCTACGCCGACATCCGCAACCGGCCGCTGGTCGAGCGCCGGGTGACGCTGACCTGCGTGTCCAACGAGGTCGGCGGGCCGCTGATCTCGAACGCGACCTGGATCGGCGTCGACCTGGTGGACCTGCTGGACGAGGCCGGGGTGCAGGCGGGCGCGGAGCAGATGTTCGCGACCAGCGTCGACGGCTGGACGTGCGGGACGCCGGCGAACGTCGCCCTCGACCCGACGCGCGGGGCGATGCTGGCGATCGGCATGAACGGCGAGCCGCTGCCGGTCGAGCACGGCTTCCCGGCGCGGATCGTCATCCCCGGCCTCTACGGCTACGTGTCGGCGACGAAGTGGGTCGAATCGCTGGAGTTCACCAAGTGGGACGCCCGCCAGGCGTACTGGCTCAGCCGCGGCTGGGCCGAGCAGGCGCCGATCAAGACCGAGTCCCGCATCGACACGCCGAGCGGCTTCGCGGGCGTCACGGCGGGCAAGGTCCGGCTGGCCGGCACGGCGTGGGCGCAGCACACCGGGATCGCGAAGGTGGAGGTCCGGCTCGACCAGGGTCCGTGGCAGCCGGCGACGCTGTCGGCCGAGGTGAGCAAGGACACCTGGCGGATGTGGTGGATCGAGCTGGACGTGCCGAAGGGCACGCACCAGGCGTCGGTCCGGGCGACGGATCAGGACGGGTACACGCAGACGGAGAACCGAGCGGACCCGGTCCCGGACGGCGCCACCGGCTGGCACTCGGTCACCCTCGACGCCCGCTGACCGCCCTGACCGCCCCAAGCGCCCCAATGTGGCGTTGGTTGCGTCAGACGCACCGAACGCCACATTGGGTGCGTCCAACGCACCGAATGCCACATTGGGTGCGTCAGACGCACCGAACGCCACATTGGGGCGCTTGTCGACCGGTCCGGCGGAGCCGTTCACCGCGTCCGGTGGGCCGTTCGCCGCGTCCCGCGGGCCGCGCCGCCGGACGGCTTTCGATCACCGGCCGCGCGGGCCCGGCGCGGAAGTGCCTGGCGGGCAAGGATTCTGACGCCGCGTCATGATCGTGCGGTGGTCGGAACCGCCTCCGACCAGTGACTTTGTGCGTGCGTTCACAAGTGGTCTACCGTAGGAGCGTCGCCCGGGACGGGCCGGTATCGAACCGGACTCCGGGGCCTGGGTCAAGACACAGTTCCGAATGGCGATGGCCGCCAGACGTGCACAGCGGGCAGGAGAACTACGGCGTGGTGACACAGCGGGGGAGGCGCGACGCGGCGGACTCCCCGGGCCGGGCGCCCCGGCGGCCCCGCCGTCCGGCCGGCCCCGACGCCGACAACGCCCCCACCGCCGAAATGCCCGCGGTACCCGCCGGTGAGCCGGGCCGCAACGGGGATGCCCCCGAGGCCGTCCGGGCCAAGTCGATTCCCGAGGCCGCCGTCGCGCGGCTCGCCGTCTACCTCCGCGTATTGTCCGGAATGTCGGAACAGGGCGCGACCACCGTTTCGAGCGAAGAACTGTCGCAGGCCGCCGGCGTCAATTCCGCGAAGCTGCGCAAAGACCTCTCCTACCTGGGCTCCTACGGCACCCGCGGCGTCGGCTACGAGGTCGGCGTCCTGGTCAGCCAGATCGAGCGCATCCTCGGCCTGACCCGCCAGCACAAGGTCGCCGTGGTCGGGATCGGCAACCTGGGCCACGCGCTGGCCAACTACGGCGGCTTCCCGGGGCGCGGCTTCCCGGTCGAAGCGCTGTTCGACCTGGACCCGGACCTGATCGGCGTGCCGGTCGGGGGTCTCCCCGTCTCGCACATGGACGACATCCCGCGGATCTGCGCCGAACGGGGCATTTCCATCGGTGTGATCGCCACTCCGCCCACCGCCGCGCAATCGGTGTGTGACCGCCTGGTCGCGGGCGGTGTCCAGTGCATCCTCAACTTCGCCCCGGTCGTTCTGCAGGTTCCTGCTCACATCGAGGTCCGCAAAGTGGATTTGGCCGTGGAGCTGCAGATACTCTCGTTCCATGTGGCCCGCCGAGCGGATGACGCCGCTGGCAATCAGGGCAATTCCGGATTACCCGCGGGAGTGCTGCCGTCCGAGAATGGGAACGGCAGGCGGAACGGCTCGGGACCGGACGGCGGACGGGAAATGGTGGTGCGTTCATGAGCGTCTTGGCGGTCGGTCTCTCGCATCGGAGTGCGGAGCTGAGCACGCTCGAGCGCGTCGCGGTGCCTGCGCCCGAGGTCGGCAAGGTCCTCGACGAGCTGCAGCAGGCCGAGCACGTCAGTGAGGTCATGCTGGTCTCGACGTGCAACCGGATCGAGGTTTACGCGGTCGTCGAGACCTTCCACGGCGGCCTCAACGACGTCTCCGAGGTGCTCGCCCGCCAGGCCGGGATGGCCCCCGCCGAGCTCTACGACAGCCTGTACGTCCACTACGCCGGTGCCGCCGTCGAGCACCTGTTCTCGGTCACCTCGGGCCTGGACTCGATGGTCGTCGGGGAGACGCAGATCCTCGGCCAGATCCGCGGCGCCTACGCCACCGCCCGCGAGGCCGGCACCGTCGGCCGCACGCTGCACGAGCTGATCCAGACCACGCTGCGCGTCGGCAAGCGCGTGCACACCGAGACCGGCCTCGACCAGCTCGGTGCGTCGGTCGTCTCCGAAGCCCTCGCCGCGGCCGGGGACGTCACCGGCAAGCACGCCGTCATCGTCGGCGCCGGCTCGATGGGTGCGCTGAGCGCCTCGCAGCTGCGCAAGGCCGGGATCGGCGAGATCACCGTCGCCAACCGCACCGACGCCCGCGCCCGCCGGCTCGCCGCGAACGTCACCGAGCAGGGTGTGCCGGCCCGCGCGATCCCGCTGTCCGCGGTGGCCGACGCGGTCCGCGACGCCGACATCGTGATCTGCTGCACCGGCGCGCAGGACGCCGTCTTCGCCCCGGAGCACGTGCTGCCGCGCGGTGGCCGGGAGCTCGTCGTCTGCGACCTGGGCCTGCCGCGGGACGTCGACCCGGAGGTCGGCGAGCTGGCCGGCGTCCGGGTGGTCGACCTGGCCACCATCCAGCGCCGGATGCGCGAGGCGGGCACACCGACCACCGAGCGCCAGACGGCCAAGGCGACCGGGATCGTCCTCGACGAGGTGCGCGACTACCTCGCCGGGCAGCGCAGTGCCGAGGTGACGCCGACGGTGACCGCGCTGCGCCGCCGCGCGGCCGAGGTCGTCGACGCCGAGCTGCTGCGGCTGGACAACCGCCTGCCCGGCCTGGACGGCGCCGTCCGCGAAGAGGTCGGCCGCACGGTCCGCCGGGTGGTCGACAAGCTGCTGCACGCGCCGACGGTGCGGGTCAAGCAGCTGGCCGCCGAGACGGCCGACACCGACTACGCGAACGCGTTGCGTGAACTGTTCTGCCTCGACCCGCAGGCGCCCGCCGCGGTGGCGAGCCCGAAGCCCCCTTCAGAGAAGAAGTAGTAGTGACCAGAGTCATTCGCATGGGTACGCGCGGTTCGAAGCTCGCGCTCGCCCAGACCGGGACCGTCGCCGACGCCCTGCGCGCCACCGGCGCCGAGGTCGAGATCGTCAAGGTGACCACGCCCGGTGACCAGTCCTCCGCGCCGATTCCCACGATCGGGGTCGGCGTCTTCACGTCGGCGCTGCGGGAAGCGTTGCTCCGCGACGAGGTCGACGTCATCGTCCACTCGTACAAGGACCTGCCGACCGCCCCCGAACCGGGCATCACGCTGGCCGCCGTGCCGCCGCGCGAGGACCCGCGGGACGCGCTGGTCGCCCGCGACGGGCTGACGCTCGGTGAGCTCCTGCCGGGCGCGAAGGTGGGCACGGGCTCCCCGCGGCGCACCGCGCAGCTGCGGGCGCTGGGTCTCGGTTTGGAAATCGTGCCGATTCGCGGCAATATCGACACCCGCATGCGCAAGGTGTCCGACGGCGAGCTCGATGCCGTGGTGCTCGCGCGTGCCGGACTGGCCAGGATCGGCCGGGCCGAGGCGATCACCGAGACCCTCGACCCGATCCAGATGCTGCCCGCGCCCGCGCAGGGTGCGCTGGCGGTGGAGTGCCGGGCCGCCGACGTGGACCTCGAGCAGCTGCTCCGGTCCACTTTGGACGACGAGGGTACGCGGGCCGCGGTGACGGCCGAGCGTTCCCTGCTGGCCGCGCTCGAGGCGGGGTGCAGCGCGCCGGTGGGCGCGCTCGCCGAGGTCGTCGAAGACCTCGACGCCGAGGGCAAGGTCGTGGAACGGATCTCGCTGCGCGGCACCGCCGCCGCGGAAGGCGAGAACGGCGCGGTGGACATGGTCCGGGCCTCCGCGCTGGCCGACAAGGACCAGGCCGCCCAGCTGGGCAAGGACCTGGCCGCCGAGCTGCTGGACCTCGGAGCCGGAGCCCTCTCCGGCCCTGCCCAATAGCGCTCTCGCGAGCGCTTTCGAAGACGTAGGAGATCTGCGGCCGCGCAATCGTGCACGGTCGCCGCAAGAGGAGAAACGCACAGATGACCCCCGCGCGAAAGACCACCGGGCGCGTAGCGTTCGTGGGCTCCGGCCCCGGCGACGCCGGCCTGCTCACGGTCCGTGCCCAGGAGCTGCTGATCAAGGCCGAAGTCGTGGTGACCGACCCCGACGTCCCGCAGGCCGTGCTGGCCATGGCCGCCGAGGGCGCCGAGGTCCGGCCCGCCGTCGGCGAGGCCGCCGAGGTCGCCAAGGACCTGACCAACGAGGCCAAGGCCGGCCGGCTGGTGCTGCGCCTGGTCGCGGGCGACCCGCTGACCACCCCGGCCGTGGTGGCCGAGGTCCAGGCGGTCGCGCGCACGAGCGCCGTGTTCGACGTCATCCCGGGCGTCTCCCCGGCCGCGGCCGTCCCGGCGTACGCGGGCGTCGCGCTGGGTGGCACGCACACCGAGGTCGACGTCCGCGGCGACGTCGACTGGGCGGCCCTGGCCGCCGCGCCCGGCCCGCTGGTGCTGCACGCGACGTCGGCGCACCTGGCCGAGGCCGCTTCGGCGCTGACCGGCAACGGCGTCCCGGCGTCCACCCCGGTCGCGGTCACCGCGAACGGCACCATCAACACCCAGCGCACCCTCGACACGACGCTCGAGAAGGTCGCCAACGACGCGGGCGAGCTCGTCGGGCCGCTGATCGTCACGATCGGCCAGGCCGCCGGCCACCGCTCGAAGCTGTCGTGGTGGGAGTCGCGCGCGCTGTACGGCTGGAAGGTCCTGGTGCCGCGCACCAAGGAGCAGGCCGGCGAGATGGCCGAGCGCCTGCGCGGCCACGGCGCGACGTCGCACGAGGTGCCGACGATCTCGGTCGAGCCGCCCCGCAGCCCGGCGCAGATGGAGCGCTCGGTCAAGGGCCTGGTCGACGGCCGCTACCAGTGGATCGTCTTCACCTCCACCAACGCGGTCCGCGCGGTGTGGGAGAAGTTCGAGGAGTTCGGGCTCGACGCCCGCGCGTTCTCCGGCGTGAAGATCGCCTGTGTGGGTGAGTCGACCGCGGCGAAGGTGCGTTCGTTCGGCATCATCCCGGAGCTGGTCCCGTCGGGCGAGCAGTCGTCCGAGGGCCTGCTGGCCGAGTTCCCGCCGTACGACGACGTGCTCGACCCGGTCGACCGCGTGCTGCTCCCGCGGGCGGACATCGCCACCGAGACGCTGTCGGCCGGCCTGCGCGAGCGCGGCTGGGAGATCGACGACGTGACGGCGTACCGCACGGTCCGCGCGGCCCCGCCGCCCGCCGAGACCCGCGAGATGATCAAGACCGGCGGGTTCGACGCGGTCTGCTTCACCTCGTCCTCGACCGTGCGGAACTTGGTCGGCATCGCCGGCAAGCCGCACACCCGCACGCTGGTCGCGTGCATCGGCCCGAAGACCGCGGAGACCGCGGTGGAGTTCGGGCTGCGCGTGGACGTCCAGCCGGAGAAGGCGGACGTGCCGCACCTGGTGGACGCCCTGGCCGAGCACGCGGCTCGGTTGCGGGCCGAGGGTGCGCTGCCGCCGCCGCGCAAGGCGAAGCGGGCCCGCCGCTCCTGAGGTCCTTTCACGACGAAGGCCGCCCCGGTCGGGGCGGCCTTCGGTCGTTTCAGCGGTCGTTGGTCTCACGCCACTTCAGGTAGTCGGCCACCGAGGCGGGGACGTCGAACTGGGGCTTGAAGCCCGTGTCCTCCGTGAGCCGCGAGATGTCCAGGTACGGGCCGTTCGAGCCGCCCGGCTGGAGGGTGGCGCCCAGCGCCGATGCGAACTCGCCGTAGGTGAACGGGCGGCCGCTCGACACGTTGTAGACCTCGTGGTTCAGCGTCGGTGCCGTCGTCAGCAGGGCGATCGCGCAGCCCGCGTCCGGGGCGTAGCAGACGTCGCCGCCGTCGTCGGTGTGCAAGCCGGCCGGCGGCACGGCCGTGTTGACGAACGAGGGGATCGGGCAGAACGGGGACTGCGGGTCGACCAGGGGGCCCCAGATCGTGCCGATCCGCAGCACCAACGGCTGGACCCCGCTGCCCGCCAGGGCGTGCGTCGTCAGCGGCTCGACCGCCTTCTTGTAGGCGATGATCAGGTGCGGCAGGGAAGCCGTCGGCAACGCGAGGTCTTCGGTCCACGGAACCTCGGGACGGCCGACGTACACCCCGAGACTGCTCGCCACGGCGAACCGCCGGACACCCCACGCGCGGGCCGCGGCCAATGCGTTGAGCAGCCCCGCCGTGTCCGTGCGGAAGAACTCCACCGGATCCTCGCCGGGAATGCTGCCCGCCAGGTGGACGATGTCGCTGATCTCGTGGCGCGAGCCGAGCGCGAGGAACGCGTCGCGGTCGGTGACGTCGAGGTGTTCGACCGTGACGCGGCCGGCCAGGAACGAGGGGACTTTCGCGCGCCGGTGGGCCGTCACGACGACGTCGTGGCCGAGGTCGAGGAGCGCGCGGGCGGTGTGGGCGCCGATCATGCCGAGCCCGCCGGTGACGAGGATCATCGCGCCAGGCTAGGGACGCCGGACCGCCACTTCTTGAACGAATCGCGCAGGAAGGGCAGGTAGGACGCCGAGTGGTCGTGGCCGCAGGCGCACTCCTCGACGCTCCCGCCGAGCAGCGTGCGCGGCGTGAGCCCGGTCAGGCGGAGGCACTCGCGGCTCAGGTGGGCCTGGTCGGCGTACCCGGTGTCGGCGGCGAGGCCGGCCGGGCTGCCGGCCCCGGCCTGGGCCAGCGCGAGGAAACCCTGGAACCGCAGCGTCCGCTGGAGGGTCTTCGGCGCGACGCCCACCGCCTGCAGGCACCGGCGGCGCAGCTGGCTGGGGGAGAGCGCGAGGTGCCCGGCGAGGCCGTCGATGTCGACCGGCCGCCACGGCATGAGCCGCCGCACGGCCTCGGCCACCAGCGGGTCCACCGCCTTGCGCGGCAGCCGGGCCTGCAGCACCTCGATCGGCCCGGACGCGGCCTCCGCGAGACGGTCCGCCTCGCTCCACAAGTCCGCCAGGTCGAGGTGCTGGTCGACCAGTTCGTCCAGGGGCACCGGAAGCGGTGGCGCGGCACCGGGCAGGTAACGGACGCCGACGAGCGTGGTCCGCGCGGGGATGACTTCGAGCCGCGCCGACGTCAGCGGGCCGAGCAGCCGGGGCCGGCCGCCGACCGGGAAGTGGAGCTCGACACCGCCGGTGGGCAGGTGCCGCTGGACGTACGGTTCGTCGCCGGTGCGCTGGACCCAGACCGTCCGCACGACGCCGGCCAGTGCGGGCACGGGAAGGCGTTCGACGTACACCCCCGTACCGAAGCGGTTCGGCGAGAGCGGCGTCAAGCGCCCCAATGTGGCGTTCGGTGCGCTCAAGGTCGCCGTCGTGACCGAGACACCGCGGGTGCGCAGGTGCTCGCGGAGCCGGTCGAGGCTCAGCCCGCGGGCGCGGATGGCCGCGCGCA
>NZ_JBSGBK010000082.1:0-38568 GCF_053601215.1 Amycolatopsis sp. NPDC004772 | reverse complement strand
GTGCTCTGGGCCTTGCTGCGCGACGGCCGGACATTCACACCGACCGCGCCACAACCCGCTACCGCTGCGGCTTGACACGGTCATTCAGATTCCTTCTGTTCCGGATCGGACGCCGGAAGCATGGCCGCCCCGCCCCGGGCACGTCGTTGTGCGCGAGCAGGCACTTCGCGCTGCCGCGGGCGTCGCAGAAAACGAAGGACTACCGCGGGCGCAGTAGCCGGGAAATGCGCTTCACGCACGACTTCGCCGGGCGGGCACCCGGTTAGGGTTCGGGGATGAGCCGTGCGCAGGTCGTCGACGGGGTGATCGCCGCCGGGGTCGCGGCGGCCCTGGTGGTCGCCGGGCGGTCCGCGACGCACGCGGCCACGGACCTCGACGTCCTGGGGTACGCGGCGCTGGCCGCCGGTGGGCTGGCGCTGGCCGCGCGCCGCCGGGCGCCGGTCGCCGTGCTGGCTGCGACCGCGCTCTGTGCGCTCGCCTACCAGGCCGCCGGGTTCGAAGTGCCCGTCGTCGCCTACCTCTTCGCCGTGTACGCCGCCGTCCGGGCGGGGCACCGGATCGCCGCGGTCGTCGCTTCGGTGCTCATGCTGGCCGCGGTTCCGCTGGCACTCCTGGTTTCCGGTGTGCCCGACACCGGCGCGGCGTTCACGCAGTCGCGCGACGTCCTCCAATTGGCGTGGCTGATCGCCGCGGGGGCGGCGGGGGAGGCGTTGCGCCAGGCCGAGCGCCGGGCCGACGAAGCCGAACGCACCCGCGAGGAGACCGCGCGGCGGCGTGCGGACGAGGAACGGCTGCACATCGCCCGTGAGCTGCACGATTCGCTGACCCACCAGATCTCCGTCATCAAGGTGCAGGCCGAAGTCGCCGTCCACCTGGCCCGCAAGCGCGGTGACGACGTGCCCGAGGCGCTGCTGGCCATCCGCGACGCCGGCCGCGAGGCGACCCGGGAGCTGCGCGCGACCCTGGAGGCGTTGCGCGACGACGACAAGGACCCGCCGCGCGGGCTCGACGACGTCCCCGACCTCGTGCGCCAGGCCCGGACCGGCGGCCTCGACGCGCAGCTGACCGTCGAGGGCACGCGCGACGCCGTGCCGGTTGCGGTCGGCCGGACCGCCTACCGGATCGTCCAGGAGTCGCTGACCAACGTCGCCCGGCACGCCGCCGCGGACACCGCGTCGGTCCGGATCGACCACCGGCCCGGCGCGCTGGTCATCCGCGTCGACGACGACGGAAAGGCCACAGTGGACAGTGCGCCGGGCGTCGGCCTGACCGGGATGCGCGAGCGCGTCACGGCGTTGGGCGGCCGGCTCGAAGCCGGGCCTCGCCGCGGAGGCGGCTTCCGCGTCCAGGCCGAACTCCCGGTGGACCCGGCGTGATCCGCGTCCTGCTGGCCGACGACCAGCCGCTCATCCGCAGCGGGTTCCGCGCGCTGCTCGACGTCGAGGCCGACATCGAGGTCGTCGCCGAAGCCGGTGACGGCGGCGAGGCGGTCCGGCTGGCGTTGGTGCACCGGCCGGACATCGCGCTCGTCGACGTCCAGATGCCGGGCGTCGACGGCATCGAGGCGACCCGGCGGATCGCCGCGGACCCGGCGCTGGCCGGGGTGCACGTCGTCATCCTGACCAACTACGGCCTGGACGAGTACGTCTTCGAGGCGTTGCGCGCGGGCGCGGCCGGGTTCCTCGTCAAGGACATCCAGCCGGAGGACTTCCTGCACGCGGTGCGCGTCGCGGCGCGCGGGGACGCGTTGCTGGCGCCGTCGATCACCCGCAAGCTGATCGACCGGTACGTGACCCAGCCGCTCGTTCCCGCGGCGGGGCTGGCGGAACTGACGAACCGGGAGCGCGAAGCCGTCACGCTCGTGGCACGGGGGTTGTCGAACGAGGAGATCGCCGGACGGATGGTGATCAGCCCGCTCACCGCGAAAACGCACGTCAACCGGGCCATGATGAAGCTGCGTGCGCGGGATCGGGCACAGTTGGTGGTGTTCGCCTACGAGTCGGGGCTGGTGGTGCCGCAGTGAGTGACGTGACCGAGGTCCTGGCCGAGCTGGCCGCGCTCGACGACCCCAGGATCCGCGCGGTGAACGAGAACCACGGCGACGACCACGGCGTGAACCTCGGCAAGCTGCGCGCGGTGGCGAAACGGCTGAAGACGCAGCAGGAGCTGGCGCGCGGGCTGTGGGCGAGCGGGGACAGCGCCGCGCGGCTGCTGGCGACCCTGATCTGCCGCCCGAAGGCGTTCGAACGCGGCGAGCTCGACGCCATGCTGCGCGAGGCCCGCAGCCCCAAGGTGCACGACTGGCTCGTCAACTACGTGGTCAAGAAGAGCCCGCACGCCGAAGAGCTGCGCGTGACCTGGCTGGCCGACCCGGACCCGGTGGTCGCGAGCGCCGGCTGGGCGCTGACCGCCGAACGCGTCGCCAAGCGGCCCGCCGGACTGGACCTCGACGGCCTGCTCGACGTCATCGAAGCCGGGCTCAAGACCGCCCCCGACCGGCTGCAGTGGGCGATGAACGCCTGCCTGGCGCAGATCGGGATCGAGCACGCCGGGCACCGGGCCCGGGCCGTCGCCATCGGGGAGCGTCTCGAAGTGCTCAAGGACTATCCGACGCCGCCGGGCTGCACCTCGCCGTTCGCGCCCGTCTGGATCGCCGAGATGGTGTCGCGTCAGGCGGGACGGCCCGCGCCCGCGTAGTCGTCGCCCTTCGAGTGGTACGTGTGGATCTGGATGGCCTGGCCCTCGGTCGGCGCGTTGATCATCAGGCCGTTGCCCAGGTACAGGCCGACGTGGTGGATGCGCGTCGCCGGGCTGCCGTAGAACACCAGGTCGCCGAGGCGGGGCTCCTGGGTGGCCGGCACCGGGGGGAGCGCGCGGAACTGGCTGTCCGCCGTCCGCGGCAGGGCCACGCCCGCGCTGTCGTACGACGCCTTCGTCAGGCCGGAGCAGTCGAAGCCCGCCGCGCCCGCGTCGGGGCCGTTGCCGCCCCAGACGTACGGGAGGCCGAGCTGGCCCAGCGCGAAGCGGGTGGCGCGGACCCGCGGCGAGTCCGCCGACGCCGGGTCGAGGGACAGCGTGGCGTACAGCTGGGCCATGCCGAGCACGCGCTGGCGGAACAGCTCGGTCCCGTCGCCGGGGTGGTACGCCGCGATCGCCTTCCACCAGCCGGGGCCGGCGCCGAGGTCCGTGCCGCCCGCGCACAGCGCCCGGCCGGCCGCGACCGGCGCGTCGGAGCCGTACTTCTTGGCCTGCGCGCCCGAGAGGCCCAGCAGGTCGCCGCCGCTGCGGCCGTGGTTCGACGCCGCCGCGCCGACGCCGGCCAGGGTGACCCACGAGAGGTGGCACGACGGGTCTTCGCCGCGGAGCGTGAGTTCGCCGTTCGCGTAGCCGACCAGCGCGTCGGCGGGGATGTCGAGGGGGCCGGCCAGCTGGTCCGCCCACTGCCGCAGCGGGCTCTTGCCGCCCTGGCCGGACGCGCCCTGGCCCGGCTCCTGCGCTTTCACCGGCGCGCTGACTTCGAGGACCGACGGGCCCGACGCCGCGTCGCGCACGACGGGCGGGGGCGCTGGGGCGGCGACGGGTTCCGGCGAGCGGTCGGCCAGCAGCCAGCCCGCCGTGGCGAGCCCGGCGACGAGCGGCAGCGCCACCAGGCCGCGCAGCGCCGCGCCGCGGGCCCACGAAGTCTGCTTCGTCGTCACGGGTTCCAACTTAGAAGAGCGCACCTCTTAGTGAACGACCGAGTAGCTTGCACGTTAGGGGGACTCCCATATTGTGGGCACATGCCTGAGATCGACGCCGGGCGGCTGACCGCGGCGCTCCAAGATCGTTACGCGAAGATCGACGTCGTCGAGCGCACCGGGTCCACCAATGCCGACCTGCGGAAAGCCCTCGAAGACGGCGCCGCGGACCGGACCGTCCTGCTCGCCGAGGAGCAGACCGCGGGAGTGGGCAGGCGGGCGCGTTCGTGGAGCTCGCCGAAGGGGGCCGGGCTGTACCTGAGCGTCGCGCTCCGGCCGGGTGTCCCCTTCGCGGTGCTCGGCTCACTGTCCGTCGTCGCCGGGCTCGCCGTCCGGGCCGCCGCGGCCTCCGTCGGGGTGGACGCCGTGCTCAAGTGGCCCAACGACGTCCTCGTCGACGGCGCCAAGTGCGCCGGCATCCTCGCCGAGGCCGTCGCCGGGGACGCCCCGTCGATCGTGCTCGGCATCGGCCTCAACGTCCTGCCCCTCGGCGACGTCCAGCCGGGCCCGGGCGGCCTGCCCGCGACGTCGCTGGCCGAGCAGGGTGCCACGAACACCGACCGCACCGACGTCGCGATCGCGTTGCTCACCGGGTTCGCCGACCTGGAGCGGCGCTGGCGGCTGGCCGGCGGCGACCTCACCGAGGCCGGGCTGCTCGGCGACTACCGCGCCCACTGCGCGACCCTCGGCCAGGACGTCGAGGTGCAGCTGCCGGACGGCTCGGCGCTGACCGGCCGCGCGGCCGACATCGACGCCGCCGGCCAGCTGCAGGTCGACGTGGCGGGCGGGCAGCGGCACACCGTCTTCGCGGGTGACGTGGTCCACGTCCGTCCGGCCTGATTTGTCGGGGCGTCCGCGCCCACCACCCGCTCGCTCGCCGGTACGGTGAGACGACACCGCCGCACCGACCTTGGGAGCGTCCGCCGTGGCCTATCCGGACGATTTGCTCAGCGAGCAAGAGCACGTCGTGGTGCACAGTCACCCGCACTTCAAGATGCTGATCTTCCCGACGCTCGCGCTGCTGGTCACCCTGGGTGCGGGCACCTGGCTGGCGATCCTGGCGAAGGACGCGTCCTCGCCGTGGAACTCGGTCGGGCTGATCGCCATCGGGGTCGTCGCGCTCGTGCTGATCGTGTGGCTGTTCCTGGCGCCGCTCGTGCGCTGGCGGACCACCCACTTCATCGTGACGACGGACCGGCTGATCGCCCGCGAGGGCGTCCTCAAGCGCACCGGCATCGACATCCCGATGGGCCGGATCAACAGCGTCCAGTTCGAGCACGGCCTGCTGGACCGGGTCTTCGGCTGCGGCACGCTCATCATCGAGTCGGCGTCGGACGAGCCGCTGCGCTTCGAGGACATCCCGCACGTCGAGAAGGTGCACACGGTCATCTACCGCGAGGTCAACGACAACCCGTACGACGACTACCGGCCGGGCGCCCAGCAGACCACGCCCCTGCCGCCCCAGGGCGGCGGGCACCCGCCACGCGGCGAGAGACGGCGCTGATGGGTACGCGCGCACTGGGCCTGCCCGAGCGGGTCCCCTTGGCGGGTGACCTGCCGGAGCGGGTCACGATCTGGGAGGTCGGCCCGCGCGACGGGCTGCAGAACGAGAAGGCGATCGTCCCGGTCGAGGTCAAGCTCGAGTTCCTCGACCGGCTCGCCGGTGCCGGACTCACCACGCTGGAGGCCACCAGCTTCGTGCACCCGAAGTGGGTGCCGCAGCTGGCCGACGCCGAGCAGCTGCTGGCCCGGCTCGACCGCCGCGAAGGCGTCCGGTACCCGGTGCTGGTGCCGAACGAGAAGGGCCTGAACCGGGCCCTCGAAGCCGGCGTCGAGCACATCGCGATCTTCGCCAGCGCGACGGAGACGTTCGCGCGCAAGAACCTCAACTCGTCGCTCGACGAACAGTTCGCGATGTTCGAGCCGGTCGTTACGCGGGCCCGGGAAGCGGGCCTGGACGTCCGCGGGTACCTCTCGATGTGCTTCGGCGACCCCTGGGAAGGTGTCGTGCCGGCGAAGCAGGTCGCTGCCGCCGGACGTCGGCTGCTGGACATGGGGTGCTCGCAGCTTTCGCTGGGCGACACCATCGGCGTCGCGACGGCCGGGCAGGTCGAAACGCTCATCGGGTTGTTCGGCGACGTCGGTACTTTGGCCGTGCACTTCCACGACACCTACGGCCAGGCTCTCGCCAACACCCTGGCGGCGCTCCGATGTGGAGTGTCGACTGTGGACTCGTCGGCGGGCGGGCTCGGCGGTTGCCCGTACGCCGAATCGGCCACCGGGAACCTCGCGACCGAGGACCTGGTGTGGATGCTGGAGGGCCTCGGGGTGGCCACCGGCGTCGACTTGGACGCGCTGGTGGCGGCCAGCGCGTGGATGGCGGGACAGCTCGGCCGCCCGAGCCCGTCCCGCGTGGTCGCCGCATTGAGCTGAGACTTCCGGGGCTCCGCCCCGGGCCGGGGGCTCCGCCACCCGGAGCCCCCGAAAAGAAGGAGACCTAGTCGCGCCCAAGGGGACGGGGTGCGGTATCAAGGGGGACCGGCAGCGCCGCGGCCGCGTCGAACAGCGTGTGCCCGCCGGGCACCGACCGAGCCGGAGGATGGGTGTGACCGAGCCTTCCGAGGCGGGCTCCGAACCGGGCGAGGGCGACCTCGACACCGGGCCGGTGCAGCTGCCCGGGTACGGCCTGGCGGATTCGGGTGCCTTCGAAGAGGCACCCACCCCGCCCTCGGGCAACCCCGCGGCTTGGCCGCATGCGGTGTCGCCGCTGCTGCCGCCGTTCCAGCTGCCCCCGGCCCCGCCGCCTCCGCCGACGCCGGCTCCGCTGCCCCCGCCGCCGGTGGCCGGGCCGCCGCCGGTCGCGGGCCCGCCGCCGAACCCGGGCTCGCCCGCGCCGCTGCCGCCGCTGGGCTCGCCGCGCACGGAACGGGAAAGCGTCGTCGCGCTGTTCCTGGTGCACATGTTCCCGATCGGGCACCTCCCGGTGGCGATGGACAAGCCGGCGCGCCAGCTGCCGCTGCCCGACGACCCGGACGGCTTCCCGCCGAACGACCACCCGGACGCCCGGCTGATCTTCGACGACCAGGCCCTGACCAACGTCACCGCGGGCTTCCGCCGCTCGCCGACCGCACCGTCGCGGCCGGTGCCGCGGCACCTGAAAGAGGGGTACGTGCCCTACGCGCGGGCGACGCAGGCGGTGTGGATCCGCCGGTTCGTCGTCGGGCACAGCGACCTCGGCCCCGAGTACGCGTGGCCCCCGGGCGAGCAGTACCCCGAGGGCAGCGTGGACTGGCCCGAGCCGGTGATGGTCCCGGTCAACACGGTCCTCGACCGCTTCGGCCCGGCCTACGGGCGGATCCTCTACGAGGACGGCACGCCGTTCGCGGAACGCTCGCTGCCACCGGCGTTCCTGGACGCCGAGTACCGCCGGTACGTCGTGGTGCGCAAGGTGCCGATGTGGCGCTCGGAGACCGCGAACTGGTACGGCCAGGTCGGCGGCGGCACCCGGTACCGTGCCCTGCTGGCGGCCGACGAACTGGTGACCCTCGGCTACCTCGCCGAGGCCAAGGGGGAAGAGGACTGATGAACACCCAGTCGATCCAGCGGTGGCTCGGCGTGCTGGGCGTGCCGCCGGAGGTCGTCTCGCTCGGCGCCGAGGTCGACAACGCCTGGTGCCTGATGCAGGGCGAGGACGAGGCGTGGGAGGTGTTCTGGCGCGAGCAGGGCAACCGCTACGACTGGGCGCGGTTCACCAGCGAGCAGGTGGCCTGCCACTACCTGTTCGGGCGGCTCGCGTGGGCGCAGGTCGCCCGCGGCGCGGTCGGCCTGCTTCCCGGCTCCTGACTAACGCTTCAGGATCGCCAGCGCCTCTTCGTGCAGCCGGCCGTTCGTCGAGAGCGCGCTGCCGTTGTCGTAGCGCCCGACGCCGTCCAGGTCGCTGAAGCGGCCGCCCGCCTCCGTCACGATCACCTGCGCGGCCGCGACGTCCCACGGGTTGACGATGCACTCGGCCGCCACGTCCACCGCGCCTTCGGCCACCAGCACGTGGTGCCAGAAGTCGCCGAACGCGCGGGTCTCCCAGCACGCGTCCACCAAGTCCAGGTACTTGTCGCGCGAGTGGTACTCGACCCACGAGTTCAGGTCCGTTGTGGACAGATAAGCGTCCGAAAGGGACGAAACCTGCGAAACCGACAGCTTCCGCGTCCCGGCGGCGTCCGAAGAGAACGCTCCGGCGCCCGCAGCCGCCCACCAGCGGCGGCCCAGCAGGGGTGCGCTGATCAGGCCGACCACCGGGTCGCCGTCCGAAACCAAGGCGATGAGGGTCGCCCAAACGGGTACACCGCGCAGGAAGTTCTTGGTCCCGTCGATCGGGTCGAGCACCCACGCGCGGCCGGTCGACGCCGAGCCGCCGCGTTCCTCGCCGAGCACCGCGTCGCCGGGGCGTTCCGCGGCCAGCAGGGCCCGGATCGCGTCCTCGACCGCGGTGTCGGCGTCGGTCACCGGGGTGCGGTCGGGCTTGCGCTGCACCGCCAGGTCCAGGGCACGGAACCGCGCCGTCGTGATCGCGTCGGCGGCGTCGGCCAGCCGGGTGGCGAGAGCCAGATCATCTTCGTAGCCAGGCACGGTCACGATGTTTTCACGCCCGCGCGCCGTAGAGTTGGCCAGGTGAGCATGGTCCTACTTGCCGAAGACGATCCGGCCATCGCCGAACCGCTCTCCCGCGCCCTCGAACGCGAGGGATACGAGATCCACGTCGTCACCGACGGCCCTTCGGTGCTCGACGCCACCGCCGCCCAGCGCGTCGACCTGCTCGTGCTGGACCTCGGCCTGCCCGGGATGGACGGCCTGGAGGTCTGCCGCCGGCTGCGCGCGGCCGGCACCGAGCTGCCCGTCCTCATGCTCACCGCCCGCACCGACGAGGTCGACTTCGTCGTCGGCCTGGACGCGGGGGCCGACGACTACGTCGCCAAGCCGTTCCGGCTCGCCGAACTGCTGGCCCGGATCCGCGCGCTGCTGCGCCGCCGGGTGCCCGAGGTCCTGGAGGCCGGCGGGGTGCGGATGGACCTCGGCGCCCGGCTGGTCACCGTGGACAACCACGAGGTCCAGCTGGCCAATAAGGAGTTCGAGCTGCTGCGCGTGCTGATGACCCGCGCCGGGCAGGTCGTCAGCCGCGACGAGATCCTCGCCGAGGTCTGGAACGACCTCGAGTCGAAGACGTCCAAGACGCTCGACATGCACATGTCGTGGCTGCGCCGGAAGCTCGCCATCGCCGCCGACGAGGCCGCCGGCCGCACCAGCAAGAGCCACGACGGCGAGCGGCGGATCGCGACCGTCCGCGGCGTCGGCTTCCGCTTCAACGCCGAATAAGCCGTGCGCCGCCGCATCCTGCTGGCCATCCTGCTGGCCGTCGCGGTCAGCTCGGCGGTCCTCGGCATCCCGCTGGGCATCGTGGCGAGCTGGCAGATCGAGTCCAGCTACCGCGAGACGCTCGCGGAGAACGCCCGCGCGGCGGCGGCGATCCTGGACACCGAAATCGCCAACGGCCAGGAGATCGACCTCGACCAGGTGCGGGCGGCGGTCCCGGCGAACGGGCTGCTCACCGTCCGGGCCAGCGGCCAGAGGGAGAAGCGCTACGGCAGCAGTCCCGGCCCCGACACCGTCACCGAGACGGCCGACCTGGCCCGCGACGGCAAGGTCGAGATCGCCGTCCCGGCCGGCCCGATGCACGAGCGGCAGACGACGGTGACGCTGGTCGTCGTGCTGCTGGTGCTGCTGTCGATCGGCACCGGCGCGGTGGTGGCGATCGCGACGGCCAGACGGCTCGCGAAGCCGCTGCGGCACGTGGCCGAGCGCGCGGCCCGCCTCGGCGGCGGCGACTTCCGGCCCGACCCGAGCCGCTACGGCGTCGGCGAGCTCGACATGGTCGCCGAAGCACTGGACGCGTCCGGCACCGCGCTGGCCCAGCTCGTGCAGCGGGAACGCCAGCTCGTCGGGGACGTCTCGCACCAGCTGCGCAGCCGGCTGACGGCGTTGCAGCTGCGGCTGGAACCGCTGACCGTGCACCCGGACGAGGAGGTGGCCGACGAGTCGAAGGCCGCCCAGGAGCAGGCGGACCGGCTCGCGGAGGCGCTCGACGAGCTGCTCGCGGCCGCCCGCGCGGCGCGTGAGGTCGGCGCGGAACCGGTGGACCTGCCGACGCAGCTGCCGGAAATGGCCCAGGAGTGGCGCGAGCTGCTTCGGTCGGAGGGCCGCAACCTGCGCACGCGCGTGGCCGACGGCCTGATGGCGCGGGCCACCCCTGGCCGGCTCCGTGAAGTCGTCGGGGTGTTGCTGGACAACGCGCTGCGCCACGGCTCGGGCACGGTCACGCTCATCGCCCGCCGCGGCGACGCCGAGGGCACGGTCGTGATCGAGGTGAGCGACACCGGCCCCGGCGTCCCGGACGAGCTGGCGCCGCACATCTTCGAGCGGGGCTTCTCCGGCGGCGGCTCGACGGGGGTGGGCCTGGCGCTGGCGCGGGCCCTGGTCGAGGCGGACGGCGGCCGCCTGGAACTGTCGAACCGGCGTCCGGCGGTGTTCAGCCTGTTCCTGAAGGTGCCGCGGCCGAGCGACGTCCCCGAGGTGCGCTGGCCGGCCGAGCGCGTCCCGCGGTAGGCGACGCGCCCGGCCGTCCGCTCAGATCAGGCCTTCCCGCAGCGCGTAAGCCACCGCGTGCGAGCGGTTCCGCAGCTGGAACCGGTTGGTGACGTCGTGGAGGATGCTCTTCACCGTGCGCTGCGAGTAGCACAGCTCGTCGGCGATCTCCTGCGTCGAATACCCCGCCGCGACGAGCCGGAGGACCTCCGTCTCGCGGTCGCTCATGCCGCCCAGGCGCAGGCCGCGCGGCTGGAGCACCTGGCGCTGCAGCCGGGAAACCCGGTTCAGCAGCCGGCCGAGCAGGTCGGGCGGCAGCGCGCCCTCCCCGGCGGCCGCGGCCTTGATCAGGCGGACGAGGACGTCCGGGCCTGCGTCGGCGCGGCGGGCGACCGCGCAGACGCCGTGCTCGACCGCGTTGAGGATCTCGTTGTCGTCGACGTCACCCGCGATCAGCACGATGCGGGTGAAGCCCTGGTGGTGCAGCGCGGACAGCAGCCGGGTCATCGCCTCGTCGAGCCGGTCGGCGACCAGCAGCGCGACCAGGGCCGTGCCGTCGTCCACCACCCGGACGTCGTCGCGGGAGCGCAGCGCCATGCAGACGCCGTTGTGCAGGATCGGATCGGTGGCGCGGACCACCACCGGGGTCCGGTCGGTTTCGAACATCGTTCCCCATTCCCCTCGAACGGTGCAGGCTGCCCAGCTTGCCCGCTCGGGTGTCCCGGGCGCATGGGACCGGCGTCCCGATGTTGCCCGGGCGACTGCCTCTCAGGACCGGCCGAGGCCCGCGTCCCGGGCCCGGACGATCGCCTCGGCGCGGTCGGCCACGTGCAGCTTGGCGAAGACGTTCGAAATGTGGTTCCGCACGGTCTTGGGGCTCAGGCACAGCGTGCTGGCGATGAGGCTGTTGCTGTGCCCGGCCGCGATCAGCGCGAGCACCTCGCGTTCGCGCCCGGTCAGCTCCGGGAACACCGGCTCGCTGACCGGCGGTTGGTTGAAGAAAGCGAGCACGCGGTTCGCGATGTCCGGCCCGAAGATGGCCTCGCGCCGGGCGACCGCCTGGACGGCCCGGATGATCTCGTCCGGCTCGGCGTCCTTGAGCAGGTAGCCGCGGGCACCGGCGCGCATCGCCGCGAAGACCGACTCGCTTTCGTCGGCCATCGTCAGCATCAGCACGCCGGTGCCCGGGTTCGCCGCCACGATGTGCCGGGTCGCCTGGATCCCGGACAGGTCGGGCAGGTGCAGGTCCATCACCACGACGTCCGGGCGGAGGATGGCGGCGGAGGCGACCGCGTCGGCCCCGCCGGCGGCCTCGCCGACCACTTCGATGCCGGGTTCGGCGGCGAGCAGCGTGCCCACCCCGATCCGGAACAGGGGATGGTCGTCGACGACGAGGACGCGCAGGTCGCCCATCCGCTTCACCTCCCCCTGGTCACTCCTGGTGATGGTACGCGGACGCGTTCTCCCGTGCCCAGGCCGCGAAGGTCAGCGGCGGCCGGCCGAGCAGCCGCTCGACGGTGTCGAAGACGACGTGTTCGTGCGGGGCGGACTCGTGCTTGAGGGCGAAGAGGCCGTCGACGGCCTTCGCGGGCCAGCCGTACGTCCGGATCAGCCGGTCCTTCGCGGCGCTTTCGGTTTCTTCGACGTACTTCAGCGGACGGCCGATCGCCTCGGCCAGGATGGCGACCTGCTGCTCGGCGGTGAGGGCTTCGCCGCCGGTGAGCCCGTAGGTCGCGCCTTCGTGCCCGGACGTCGTCAGGACGAGCGTCGCGACCTCGGCGATGTCGCGGACGTGGACCAGCGCGGACGGCGGGTCGGTTTCGGGCACGTACACGGCGTTTTCTTCGCGGATCGAGCCGATCCAGGCGAAGCGGTTGTCCATGAAGGCTCCCGGCCGCAGGATGGTCCAGGCCGGCCCGGCTTCGCGGACGGCCTGCTCGGCTTCGGCGTGGGCGCGGGAAATCGCGTCCTTCTGTCCGAAGTGGACACCCGTGGTGGACAGCTTGACGAGGTGGGTGACGCCGGCCTGGGCGGCGGCCCGCGCGACCGCCGCTTCCCGGTCGGCGCTGTGCCCCTGGGTCAGCACGAACACGCGGTCCGCGCCGGCCAGCAGGGCGGGCAGGTCCGACGTGTCGAGGTCGCCGCCGACCACTTCGGCACGCGGGTCGATCCGGGCCTTCGCCGGGTCGCGGGTCAGCGCGCGGACGTCGGCACCGGTGTCGAGCAGGGCGGGGACGAGGTGGCGGCCGACCTTGCCGGTGGCGCCGAGGACGAAGATCATCGTGGGTTCTCCTTATCGGGAAAGGGGGACGTGGGGGAGCGCGAACGCCGTGACGAGGCCGAGCGCGAGCACGGGCAGCAGCGCGAGGAACACCCCGTGGGGGCCGGCGTGGTAGGCGAAGCCCAGCGCGACCGGGCCGAGGGCCGAGCCGAGCGCGCGGGCGAGGTTGACGCCGGCGGCGACCGCACCGCGGTCCGCGGCGGGGGCGGTGTTCTGCGTGGCCATGGCGAGCACCTGCAGGTTCAGCCCGGCCGCGCAGCCGAAGACGACCAGGCAGGCGAGGACCCGCGGCAGCCCGTCCAGGGTCAGCAGGCCGAGTACCGCGAGCAGGCCGAGCGCCATGCTCAGCCGCGGTGCCCAGCGGTAGGCGCCGGTGCGGGCGATGACCTTGCTGGCGACGACGGAGGCGACGGACACGGCGAGCGTCATCGGCAGCAGCCGCAGCCCTCCTTCCGCCGGACCGGCGTCGGCCTGCAGATAGACCGCGATGTAGTTGACCGAGCCGAGGAACGCGAACCCGGCGAGCACGCTGAGCAGCACGGACACGGTGAACGTCCGGTCGCGGAACAGCCGCAGCGGCAGCACGGGCGCCTCGGCCCGCCGTTCGACGACCACGAACACCACGGCCGCGACCGCGCCGAGGCCGATCGACCACGGCGTGAGGAGGGTGAACCCGGTGATCGCCGTGCCGAGCAGGAGTACGCCGGCGAAGTCGAACGGCGCTTCCCGGCGCCGGGTCGACAGGTCGAGCGTCTTCAGGCAGGCCAGGGCGACGAGCCCGAGCGGCAGGTTGACCAGGAAGATCGACCGCCACCCGGCGACACCGGTGAGCAGGCCGCCGACCACCGGCCCGGCGAGCGAAGCGACGGCGAAGCAGATCGAGAACCAGCCGAAGTACTTCGCGCCTTCGCGGGGCGAGAACATCTCGCCGAGCGAAGCGCCGACGGAGACGAAGAGGCCACCGGAACCGGCGCCCTGCAGCACGCGCCCGGCGATCAGGAACGCGGCCGACGACGCCACGCCGCAGGCGAGCGAGCCCAGCAGGAACAGGGCGAGTGCGCCCAGGAGCACACGTTTGCGGCCGAAGACGTCACCGAGCTTGCCGTAGAGGGGCGCGGTGGCGCTCCCGGCGAGCAGGTAGGCGGTGGTGACCCAGGCGTAGGCGCCGGTGCCGCCGAACTCGGCGGCGATCCGGGGCAGCGCGGTGGCGACGACCTGGGCGTCGAGCATCGCGAGGAAAACGGACAGGAACAGGCCCGTGAGGGCAGCTTTCAGGGCGCGCGAAGGCGCGATCGTGCTCAAGAGAAAACCTTGTTTCGTCAGAAGGGACGAGAGATGCGGACGCGTCGGAAACGCGCCCCGTCGAGTCGGGAAAAGGCTCCATCGTCATCCGCGGACGGATGCGACCTCTTCGCGCTCGGAAACCACCTCGAATCGTCCCGCTCGCCCGGCCGAACCCGGACGGCGTCCACTACGCAGGAACTCTGGCGAAGATGACTCTAGACAAGTACATGTCTGAAGACAAGTACTTTTTCAGGGCAGGCGGCTGACCTGGTCGCTGTCCCGGCGCCGCTCGCCCAGCTCGTCCGGGAACACCCACTTCTTGAAGCCCCAGAAGCGGAAGAACATCGCCAGCAGCATGCCGATGATCGACCCGCTCGCGAAGTCCGCGACCTCCTGGACCAGGAACGTCACGTGCGGGACCTCGAGGTCGAGCACGTACCGCGAGATGACCAGGGGAACCAGGTTGACGCCCACCGCGATGCCGCTGATGACGAAGAACAGGGCGGCTTCGTGGTGCCGCTCGCGCCCGCCGCGGGTCCGGAAGGACCACTCGCGGTTGAGGATGTAGGACACGATGGTCGCGACGATGATCGCGATCGCCTTCGCCGTGGTCGGCTTCGGCTCCAGCACCGTCAGCTTCAACGCGTACCAGACGCCGTTGTCGACCACGAACGTCGTGCCGCCCACGATCGCGAACTTCAGCAGCTCCCGGTGCTTGATCAGCACCGAACGCAGTGGTTCCGGCGTGCGCTTGAGCACGGTTTCCACAACGGTCACACCACGCAGTCTAGGAGAACACCGCGTTTACCTGTGGTTCAGGCGGCACTGCTGCCGTGAATGTCCGGATATCGGGCGTCCGCGTCAGCCGGTCAGCCAGCCGAACGCCTTCTCGGGGGTGACGGTCGGCGGCTTGGCCCCGGGTTTCCCGCCGGACCTCGGCGGGGCGCCGGTCGTGGTCGTGGTCGTGGACGCCGGCGGCTCGCTCGTCGGCTCGTCCGGCGTCGTCGCCGGTGGCTTCGACGTCGGCTTGGTCGGGGTCGGCTTGGGCTTGGACGGCGTCGGCTTCGGGACCGACGTCGTCGTCGGTGTGGGCACCGGGTCCTTGCCGCACCAGTGGCGCCAGCAGCCGAAGTCCACCGTCACCCGCGGCGCCGTCGCCCGGCCGAGCCGGGCCTCGACCGTCGCCCGGCCGTCGTTCGGACGGCTCTTCAGCTGGACCCACAGGTTGACGTGCTGGCCGGGGGCCAGCGCGCTCTTCGTCGTGCAGGTCGCGCTCGTGCCCGTCGACGTGCAGGGGAAGTCGCGCAGGCTCCACCACTGCTTGAGCGGGGCGTCGAAGGTGACCGTGACCGGCTTGGCGGTCTGGCCGGTGTTGTGGACCGTCGCGTAGATCCGCGGGTGGGGGAACCACGGGAACATCGAGATCGGATCGGTGTGCGCTTCCAGGACCACGGCGTCCGGGGGGACCTTCACGGTGACCTTGACGCTCACCGCGACGGAGATCTGCACGCCGGCCGTGACCGAGCCGGTCACCGTGCCGCCTTCGGCGCCTTCGTCGGCCTGCAGGCGGAAGTTCAGCGTTGCGCTCTGACCGGGCTGCAGGCCGGCGCCGGTCTTGCAGGTGACCGTGCCCTCGCCGCCGGGGCAGTTCACCGAAACCGGGCCGGGGGCCTGCGCGCGGGCGGCCGGGGCGCCGCCACCGCCGGTCTCGACCGCGCGCACCCCGCGCGGGAGCTTCAGCGCGACCGCCACCGGCTCGGACACGCTGCCGCCGTCGTTGCGCACGGTGATCGGGAGGTTCGTCGCGGTGCCCGGGCTGAGCTCGACGCCCTCGGGCGGGGTCGTCGCGGACATCGACGGCGGCGCCGGAGCGGGCGGGGCCGGCACGGGCGGCGGGGCCGGGGCGGGCGGGGCGACCGACGGCGGAGCGGGCTCGACCGGCGGTGCCGCGGGCGGGGCCGGGGGCTGGGGTGCCGGGGGTTCGACCGGCGGAGCGGCGGGCGGGGCCGGGGGCTGGGGCTTCGGGGCCGGCGGTTGGACCTGCTGGGCCGGCGGCGGCACCGGCGCGGCGACCGGGACCTCCTGCGCCCCGCCGCCCGCGGCGAGCGCGATGACGACGGCCGCGACGACCGCCGCGCCCGAGGCGGCGACCCCGGCGAACTGACGGGGCCCGCCGGCCGCGGCTCCCGCGCCCGCACCGGCCTTGCCGCCCGCCGCCGCGGCACCGGCGGCGGCCGCACCCGCGGTGGCCGCCGTGGCCGCGCTCGCCTTCGCGGCGCCGATGGTGGCGAGGTAGCCCAGCGCGGCGCCGCCCAGGACGATCGGGGCGATGATCGCGCGCAGCCCGCCGTTGACGTCGGCCAGCTCCGCGGCCAGCGCCCGGCACCGGTCGCACTCGTCGAGGTGGCTCTCCACCTGGGCGCGTTCCCGTTTGGACAGTCCGTCGCGGGTCCACGCGCCGAGCCGCTCGGCGCAGGCGCGGCAGCGTTCCTCGGCGTTCTCCTGCAGGTGGACCTGCAGATAAGCCTGGCGGAGGCCCTCGCGGGCGCGGTAGGCGAGCGCGGAGACGCCGTTCGCGGTCAGGCCCAGCAGCGGCGCGACCTCGGCCGGGCTCTGCTGCTCGATCTCGGTGTGCCAGAGCACCGCCTGCCAGCGTTCCGGCAGCCGCGCGAACGCCTTGGCGGCCATCGTCCGCTCGAGGCCGGCGACCGCGGTGTCGGAGAACGGCACGGTCAGCGCTTCGGCCGCGGCGCCGCCCACCTCGGTCATGTCCTCGTTGAGGTCGACCCGGCGTTCCTTGCGGGTGCGGTCGTACGCGGTGTGACGCAGAGCGGTCAGCAAGTACGCCCGGAAGGCTGTGTCCGGCCCCTTGCCGCCACGGAGCGTGTCGAGCACCTTGGCGAACGCCTCGGACACGAGATCGTCGGCTTCGGAGCTGGACCGGGCCAGCTGGCGGGCCAGATTGCGGGCCGCGCCGGTGTGCCGTTCGTAGAGCGTCCCGTACGACTCGAGCTTCCCGGAACGGACCTCCGCGATCAGCTCGGCGTCACTCTTTCCGCTGAGATCGGCGGGAACGGTGGACACGGCACTCCTCGGTCGGCTAGAGCCAGGACCTGCCATTACAGGCCGATCCGGGACGCGAGACAAGTGTGACTGACCCTCCTCCGGCGGTCACGTCGTGGTCGGGGTGTTGACTCCGACGGCGGAGCAAAATCACCCACCCCCGGGCCCGCCCGGGGAAAAGCGCCGAGACAAAAACTGGTCAGTACGCGTCACGGGGCCCACCGGGGTGCGTCCTCATCGTGAAGCACCGAACAAGATCGTTGCGAACCGGACGAAAGGGGCGGGTGGCCAGTGGATGTTCCGGCTGCGCGACCCGGCTCCGATGACACCCCGTCCACGCCGGCCGAGCGGGACGCCTCCCTGCGTGCGCTGCGGGCCCGCTGGCGCACGGCCAGCCTCGCCGCGGGCTGGCGGTTCCCGAGCGACTGGGCCCTCCCCGAGGTCGACGCCGTCTGTGCGGCCGTGATGGCGAAGGGCCGCGTCGAAGCCGCCGAAACCGCGCTGGCCGGCCTGGCCAGGGCCCGCGCGGCGGCCGGTGCGGGGCTCGCGGAGACCCTCGCCGACCTCGCCGCACTACACGCCGTGCTCGGCCACAGCGGCGACGGATTCGTCTCGCCGGACGTCGACGCCACGCCGGCGCGGCTGCTCCGGACCACCGCGCTGGCCTGGGCGGACGTCGCCACCGACCAGCTCGTGCACACCGAGGTCACCGACCCGCTGACCGGCCTGCCGACGGCCGCCTACCTGCGCACCCGGCTCGCGGAGGTCTACCGCGCCGCCGAGGCGCGCGAGCGGCCGGCCGCCGAAGACCACGTGCTGCTCGTCGTCTCGCTCGACCTCAGCGCCGTCGCCGGATTCCCGCGGCTGACCGGGATGATCCTGGTCGCCGACGCGCTGCGGACGGTGTTCGACAGCGGCCAGAGCGTCGCTTCGCTGGGCCCGTCCGTCGTCGCGGCCCTGGTCCCGAAGGACGAGCGGGTCGCTTCGCAGGGTGTCGCGCTGCGCCGGGCGTTGCACGAGCGGCTGCAGGTCGACGCCCAGCTGGCGGACGTCGGCCGTCCGCGCGTCTCGGCGGTGCGGCTGCCGGCCACCCACGAGCTGGCCTGCGACCTGCTGGCCCACCTGGCGCGCGCGTAGAACACCGGAAAAGTCCGGTTTCGCCCGGACCCTTCCGACCGGGACCGGGCCGGTCATGATTTCCTGGTGCGGTGACCCGGACCGTACCCACCGACGTCGACGGCGAGATCGCGGCCAGACCCCAGCACCGGCTGGCCCTTCGGAAATCACTCGCCCGGCTGTCCGTCCGCCCGCGGTCGATCCTGATCCTGTCGGTGATTCCGCTGGTCGCGATCGGGTACGGCATCTACGGCTGGCAACACGACTGGGTGCTCGGCGTCGACAGCGCGGTCTACCGCGCGGGCGCCCTCACCCTGCTGCACGGCGACTCCCTCTACGACGCGAACACGCTGCCCAACGAGCCGTGGTGGGCGCTGCTGCCGTTCACCTACCCGCCGACGGCGGCCCTGATCTTCGTCCCGCTCGCGGCGTTCCCGACCCAGATTTCGTGGGGCCTGATCACGGCCGTCTCGCTGGGGGCGATGGCGCTGTCGATCCGGACCGCCATCGGCGCGCTGCCGCGCCCGGCCGCGGACGGCCCGCGCTGGTGGGCCTCGCCCGCCCGCTCGACCATCGTGTTCTTCCTGGTCTTCCTCGGCCTCGAGCCGGTCTGGCGGACGATCTTCCTCGGCCAGATCAACCTGATCCTGATGGCCATGATCCTGCTGGACATGCTGGTCATCGGCGCGCGGGGCAGCCGCTGGGGCGGGGTGCTGGTCGGCGTCGCGGCGGCGATCAAGCTGACGCCGCTGGTGTTCCTCGGGCACCTGTTCATCACCGGCCGCCGCATGGACGCGCTGCGCGGGCTGGCCACGTTCATCGTGCTCCAAGGCCTGATGTTCCTGATCAACGCGCACGACGCGGCGAAGTACTGGACCGTCACGCTGCCGGACACCGGCCGGATCGGGCCGGTGCACTGGGCGGGCAACCAGTCGCTCAACGCGCTGATGAACCGGGCCACCGACCTCGCGCCGTGGGCGTCGAAGGCGGCGATGGGCATCGGCTTCCTGCTCGCCGTCCCGGCGCTGTGGCTGCTGCTGCGGTTCCACCGCAAGGGCCAGGCGCTGGCCGCGATGCTCGTCACGGCGTTCTGGACGCTGCTGATCTCGCCGATCTCGTGGACGCACCACTGGGTCTGGGTGATCCCGCTGATCGTGCTGCTGGTCTCGCGGCTGCCGAAGACCACCCCGAAGACGGCGTGGAAGCGCTGGGTCGGGACCGGGCTGGTGGCGTTCGTGTTCGTCAGCTGCGTGCTGCTGATCCTGCCGAACGGCCGCAACGTCGAGCTGCACTGGAAGGTGTGGCAGAACGTGCTGGGTGACGCGTATATCCTGATGCCGGTCGTGCTGGCCTTCGCGCTCGTCCTGCGCTGGGGGCTGCTGCGGCGGGCGCGGAAGAAGGCGGCCGCGGATGCCGACGTCCCCGCCGGGGTCTGAGGCGCGCACCGGCCGCGTCCTCGCCGGGGTTCTCGCGCTACTCGTCCTGGCCTTCGGGGTGGTCGGCTGGCTGGCCGGCTGGCACCTGGGCGCGGACAGCGCCGTGTACCGCGCGGGGGCGTTGACGTTGCTGCACGGCGACCCGCTCTACACGCGGGACGTGCTGACCGCGCTGCCGGACTGGGTGCGCCTGCCGTTCACCTACACCCCGGCCGCAGCGCCGCTCTTCCTGCCGCTCGCCCTGGTGCCGTCCGGGCTGGTCTGGGGCGTGATCGCGGTTTTGTCGGTGGTCGGTCTTATGGTCGTCATCACGGTGGTTTCGTCGCCGCCGGGGGGCTCGTCGCTTCTGGGAAGAAGCCGGTGGGCCCTGCCGGCGGGAACGGCCATCGCGCTGGCGCTGGAACCGGTGTGGAAGACGCTGTTCCTGGGCCAGATCAACTTGATACTGATGGCGTTCGTGGTGCTGGACGTCCTGGTCCTGTCGGCGCGAGGCAGTGCTGATGGGCCCTCGGCGGGAAAGCGTGCCTCGGGCCGGCGCTGGGCGGGCGTGCTGATCGGCGTGGCAGCGGCGATCAAGCTGACCCCGCTGATCTTCGTGCCGCACCTGTTCTTCACGGGCCGGTGGAAGGACGGGCTGCGGGCCCTGGGCACGTTCGCGGCGCTCGAAGCGGTGATGTTCGCGATCATCCCGGCCGACGCGGTGCGGTTCTGGCGGGATTCGGCGACCGACCCGAGCCGGGTCGGGTCGGTGCACTGGATCTTCAACCAGTCGCTCAACGGGCTGGTCAACCGGGCCTCCGCGCTGGCGCCCTGGTCGCTGGCGGTGGCGGTCGGGGTGGCGGCGGTGCTCGCCGTGCCGGCGGTGTGGCTCGTCGTGCGGCTGCACCGGCGTGGCGAGGACGCGGCCGCGTTGCTCGTGACGGCGTTCTACGGGTTGTTGCTGTCGCCCGTGTCGTGGTCGCACCACTGGGTGTGGTGCGTGCCGTTGATCACGCTCCTGCTGGTGAAGGCGCGGTGGTGGGCCGCGGCGGCGGTCACGGCGCTGTTCGTCTCGCAGGTCGTGATGCTCGTGCCCAACGGCGGGGATTCCGAGTTCGGCTGGGGCCTGGGCTGGTCGATCCTCGGCAACGGCTACGTCCTCGCGGCGGCGGCGGGGATCCTCGGGCTGGCCGCGCGTGAGCTTCGCCTGGTCCGGCGGTCGACCCGCCTCGTCACCGTTTAGGCTGATCGGCGCTATGGACAAACACACCGGTCTGCCCGTCGTGGGCATGGTGGGCGGCGGCCAGCTCGCCCGGATGACCCACCAGGCGGCGATCTCCCTCGGCCAGTCCCTGCGCGTGCTCGCCGCGGGGGAGAACGAAGCCGCGGGGCTCGTCGCCGGCGACGTCACCATCGGCCACCACACCGACCTCGACGCGCTGCGGAAGTTCGCGGCGTCGGTCGACGTGCTCACCTTCGACCACGAGCACGTGCCGGGTGAGCACCTGCTGACGCTCGCGATGGAGGGGCACGTCATCCGGCCCGCGGCGAGCGCGCTGGGGTTCGCGCAGAACAAGCTCGTGATGCGCGAGATGATGGCCGGCCTCGGCGTGCCGGGCCCGGCGTTCGCCGAGGTGTCCTCTGTGGACGACGTGGTGGCGTTCGGCGCCGAGCACGGCTGGCCGGTGGTGCTCAAGGCGGCGACCGGCGGGTACGACGGCCGCGGTGTCTGGATGCTCGACACCGCGCAGCACGCGCGCGAAACCGTGCCGGAGCTGCTGGCCGCGGGCACCGCGCTGCTGGTCGAGGCGAAGGTGGTGATGCGGCGGGAGCTGTCCGCGCTCGTCGCCCGCTCGCCCTTCGGCCAGGGTGCGGCGTACCCGGTGGTCGAGACGGTGCAGGCCGGCGGCATCAACACCGAGGTCCTCGCCCCGGCGCCGGGGCTCGACGACTCGCGGGTGCACGAGGCCCAGGACCTGGCGCTGCGGATCGCGTCGACGCTGGACGTCACCGGGCTGCTCGCGGTCGAGCTGTTCGAGACCGACACCGGGCTGCTGGTGAACGAGCTGGCGATGCGCCCGCACAACTCCGGGCACTGGACCATGGACGGCTCGCGCACGTCTCAGTTCGAGCAGCACCTGCGGGCGGTGCTCGACTACCCGCTGGGCCGGACGGACCTGATCGCGCCCGCGTGCGTGATGGCGAACGTCCTGGGTGCGCCGGAGCTGCCCGGGATGGGGCCGGACGAGCGGCTGCACCACCTGTTCGCGCGATACCCGGAGGCGCGGGTGCACCTGTACGGCAAGCAGGAGCGGCCGGGCCGCAAGCTCGGGCACGTGAACTTCACCGGCGAGCGCATGGAAGACCTGCGCAACCGCGCGCTCCTGTCGGCGCACTGGCTGTCCCACGCCGTCTGGCTCGACGGCTACGAAATCCACTGACGGGAGAGGTCGGTATGGCGCCGCAGGTGGGCGTGATCATGGGCAGCGACTCGGACTGGCCGACGCTGGAGGCGGCGGGCGCGGCGCTGGACGAGTTCGGCGTCGAGTACGAGGTCGGCGTCTACTCGGCGCACCGGACACCGCAGCGCATGCTGGACTACGCGACGTCGGCGGCTTCGCGCGGCCTGCGCGTGATCATCGCGGGCGCGGGCGGCGCGGCCCACCTGCCGGGCATGGTGGCCTCGGCGACCGTGCTGCCGGTGATCGGCGTCCCGGTCCCGCTGAAGTACCTGGACGGCCTGGACTCCCTGCTGTCGATCGTCCAGATGCCGGCGGGTGTCCCGGTGGCCACGGTCTCGGTGGGCGGCGCCCGCAACGCCGGTCTTCTGGCGGTCCGCATCCTGGCGGCTTCCGACGAAGGCCTGCGCGCGAAGATGACGAAGTTCCAGGCGGACCTCGAGAAACTGGTGCTGGACAAGGACGCGGCCCTGCGCGAGAAAACCGGCCACTAGCCGGGCTCGCCGGAGCGCGAGCCGGCCCGGGTGCGTCCCCGGCCGGCCCGGGCGTCGCCGGTTGGCCTGGGCGCGTCGCCCGGCCGGACCGTGCACGGCGCCGGCCGGACCATGCGCGTCCCGGGCGGCCCGCGCCGCGGTCAGCCGTCCAGGTCGCCGACGAGCTGCTGCCTCAGCTCGCGCTTGAGCACCTTCCCCGCCGCGGACACCGGGATCTGCGTCACCACGTGCACCTCGCGGAGCCGCTTGTACGGCAGCACCTTCTCGTTGACCGCGGCCATCAGCGCGTCCGCGTCCAGCGATTCGCGCGGCACCACGAACGCCACCGGCAGCTCGCCGACCTCCGGGTCCGGCCGGCCGACCACCGCGGCCGCCGCGACGCCCGGCATGGTGACGAGCAGCTCCTCGAGCTCGCGGGGGAAGACGTTGTACCCCTTGTACAGCAGCATGTCCTTCTTGCGGTCCACAATGGACAGGTAGCCGTCGTCGTCGAGGATGCCGATGTCGCCCGTGTGCAGCCAGCCGTCCACCAGGGCCGCCGCCGTCTCCTCCGGGCGGTTGCGGTAGCCGAGCATGATCTGCGGACCGCGCAGGCAGACCTCGCCCCGCTCGCCGACGGGCAGCGGGTCTTCGCCGCCCTCGGGCGGGACGATCTTGACCTGCGTGTCGAAGATCGGCACGCCGACCGAGCCGACCTTGCGCGTGCCCGAACGGTACGTCGGCGAGATCACCGCGCCCATCGTCGCCTCGGTGAGGCCGTAGCCCTCGGTGACCACCACGCCCGGGAACCGCTCGCGCAGGGCGTTGATCATCGCGTGGTTCATCGGCGCCGCGCCCGACCCGATCGAGCGGACCGACGAGAGGTCGGCGGTGTGGAACGACGGCGTCGCGAGCAGGGCCGCGAACAGCGCCGGTGCGCCGCCGATGCCGGTGATGCGGAGCCGTTCGGCGTCGGCGACGTACGCCGCCGGGTCGAAGCGTGTGTGCAGGACCATCGTCGTGCCCGCGATCACCGCCGCGTTGAGGCCGCCGATGATGCCCATCGCGTGGAACCACGGCGTCAGGTTGATCGCGACGCCGGTGCCCAGGCGCGACGGCCACTCGTCCTCGCTGCCGACCTGGTCGAGCGTGACGTCGCCGTGCGCGTCGAGCGCCGGGACCGAGCCGGTGCCCCAGCAGGCGTGCTGGAGCGTGTTGACCACGACGTTGCGGTGCGACAGCCGCACGCCCTTGGACCGGCCGGTGGTGCCACCCGTGTAGGCGAGGTGGGCGAGGTCCTCGTCGAGGTCGAGGTCGACGGCCGGGGGAGTCTCCGGCTGGGCGGCGTGGAACGCCTCGAACTCGATGGCGCCCTCGGGCAGGTTGCCGCCGGGCTGGACGACCACGGTGAACCGCGCCGGGATCCGGTCGGCGACGCTCGCCAGCGTGCCCGCGACCGGGCCGAACGTCACCACGGCGGCGGCCTCGCAGTCGGCGAGCTGGAAGGCGAGGTCGTCCGGCGGGAGCAGCGGGTTCGCCGGGCTGAAAGTGGCCCCGGCCAGCAGCGTGCCGTAGTAGGCAACCGGGAAGGCCAGGCAGTTCGGCAGGTGCAGCGCCACGACGTCGCCGCGGCCGATGCCGCGTTCGCGCAGGGCGTTGGCGAACCGGCAGGCGGCCCGGTGGGTCTCGGTGAAGGAGAGACTGCGGCCGTCATGGGCGAAGGCCGTCCGGTCGCCCCAGCGCGCGGCACCCGCCGCCAGGATCGAACCGACGGGGACTTCGGGGTACTCGAGGGAGGCGGGCAGACCGGGCGGCGTCGTCGGCGCGGTGATCGGCATCACCCGACCATACGAACGGTGCGGTCAACGCCACAAGGACGACGTAGGTGAACGAGCGCTAACATCGACAGATCCCTCCCGACGTCGTAGAGAAGGTGACCGGAAGTGACCGACGGCCTGTACCAGCTTGCCGAGGAGCACGAGGAGCTGCGGGCCGCGGTCCGGGCCCTGGCCGAGAAGGAGATCGCGCCGTACGCGGCGGAGGTCGACGAGAACGAGCGCTACCCGATCGAGGCGTACAACGCCCTGGTCAAGTCGGGTTTCAACGCCGTGCACATCGGTGAGGAGTACGACGGGCAGGGTGCGGACGCGGTCGGTGCCTGCATCGTGATCGAAGAGGTCGCGCGGGTCGACGCTTCGGCGTCGCTCATCCCGGCGGTCAACAAGCTCGGTACCCAGCCGATCATCCTGTCGGCTTCGGAGGAGCTGAAGAAGCTCGTGCTGCCCTCGATCGCGTCGGGGGAGGCGTCGGCTTCGTACGCGCTGTCGGAGCGTGAGGCCGGTTCCGACACCGCCTCCATGCGGGCGCGGGCCCGGCTCGACGGTGACCACTGGGTGCTCAACGGCACCAAGTGCTGGATCACCAACGCCGGTGAGTCGTCGTGGTACACCGTGATGGCCGTGACCGACCCGGACGCCGAGAAGAAGGCCAACGGCATTTCGTCGTTCGTCGTGCACAAGGACGACCCGGGCTTCTCGGTGGGGCCGAAGGAGAAGAAGCTCGGCATCAAGGGCTCGCCGACGCGGGAGATCTACTTCGAGAACTGCACGATCCCGGCCGACCGCATCATCGGCGAGCCCGGCACCGGCCTGAAGACCGCGCTGCGCACGCTCGACCACACCCGTCCGACGATCGGCGCGCAGGCGCTGGGCATCGCGCAGGGCGCCCTGGACGCGGCGGTGGCGTACGTCAAGGACCGCAAGCAGTTCGGCAAGGCGATCGCGGAGTTCCAGGGCGTCCAGTTCATGCTGGCCGACATGGGGACCAAGATCGAGGCGGCCCGCCACCTGGTGTACGCCTCGGCGGCGGCCTCCGAGCGCGGCGACAAGCGCGCCGGCTTCATGGCGTCCGCGGCGAAGACGTACGCGTCGGACATCGCGATGGAGGTGACCACGGACGCCGTCCAGCTCTTCGGTGGCGCCGGCTACACCCGCGACTTCCCGGTGGAGCGCATGATGCGCGACGCCAAGATCACCCAGATTTACGAAGGTACGAACCAGATCCAGAAGGTCGTCATGGCCCGCGCCCTGCTCAAGGGCTAGATCGATCTTGGCCCGGTAGTTCGGGTGGCCCTGGTGGTCCAGCAGGCCGCCCGAACACTGTGTCGAAGATCTGCCTCGGCCCCGGTCACGGATTGAGGCCCGTTGGCTAGGCCTTGCTCGCCACCACCGTGTAGTTCTCGGCCTCGGGGTCGAACGTGCTCAGTTCCGTCCGGAGTCCGACCCGGTGCAACTCGGCTTCGAGGTCTTCGTACCGGTAGGGCCAGCTCGACAGCAGTTCCGAGCGGGCGAGAACCGACCCGGCCGGGTCCACTTGCGCGATCGCGATCTCGATGTGGTGCTCGTCCTCCCAGTTCGGCGCAATGTCCCAGCGGTAGACCACGACGGCATTGCGACCGTTCCGGCGGACGAGCCGGTCACCGATGTCCAGCCGGGAACCCCGGGCCCTCACGAGTTCCCACGTGCGGGAGGTGAGCACCAAGCGCCCGCCCCGGTGCAGAAGCCGTGCCATCGACTCCAGCGCGGCCACTCTGCCTCGGGTGCCCTCGGCGTGGTGCAGCGAGTTGCCGACGCAGAACACCATGTCGAAGGTGTCGTCGTCGAAATGGTCGGGCAACTCCTGCCAGTCCGCCCGCACTGTCCGGACAGAGGCATTGAACTCGCCGGACAACTCCGCAGTCCGACGAACCATCGCTTCGCTGGCGTCGGTTGCGACGACGTGCATTCCGAGACCGGCGAGGCCGACCGCCAGCTGTCCGGTCCCGCACGAACAATCGAGGACGTGAGCGTTCGGCGGCAGAAGGCCGAGGACGTCGTCGAACGACGCAGCGAATTCGGCCGGAGCCAGCTTTGCCTCCGAGATGAGCCACTCGTACACCTCGGCCAGCGCGTTGTAGCCACTCACGACCACTACCTCCGTCACGCGGCGGATTCACGGTGGTCATCAGTACATCAGCGGAGCAAGTCGGTCACCAATGGTTTTCGCGAGGGTGGCGCGTCGCTCCTCAGGGGCTGATGCCGGCTCACCCGGTGCGGTTCGGTTCGCTCTCCCACGCCGTCAGGATCGACAGCGCGTCGTGGGACGGCGTGCCCGGTTCTGCCGTCAGGACCATCAGACGCTGGCCCGAACCGTCCGGGCTGGCCCAGGTGTCGCAGTCCAGTGTCAGGCTGCCGACCAGGCTGTGGCGGTAGTGCTTGGTTCCGTAGCTCGCGTTGTTGACGTGGTGTTCCGCCCACCACGTGCGGAAGTCGGGGTCGGCGATCGAGAGGTCGCCGACCAGGCGGGACAGTTCCGGATCGCTCGTGTCCGCCGCCGCCTCCATGCGGAGGGCCGCCACCGCCTCGCGGGCGTCGTGCTGCCAGTTCTCGTGGAGCTCGCGGACCGTCGGGTTCGTGAACAGCAAGCGGAGGTAATTGCGCTGGTGCGAAGGAATCGCCGCGAAGTCGGTGAAGAGGGCCGTGGCCGCCCGGTTCCAGGCGAGGATGTCCAGGCGCCGGCCGAGCACCAGCGCCGGGGTTCCGGTGAGCTGGGCCAGGAGCCGGCCCATGGCCGGACGCACCCGCTGGGCGGGCCGGCGCCTGCGGGGGAGGGCGTCGGCGCGGCCGGCCAGCTCGTACAGGTAGCGCTGCTGGTCTTCGTCCAGGCGCAACGCCCTCGCCAGGGTGATCAGCACCGGTGCCGAGGCCCGGACGCGGCCCTGCTCCAGGCGCGTGTAGTAGTCCACGCTGATCGCCGCCAGCCCGGCGACCTCTTCGCGGCGCAGGCCGGTGACCCGGCGGCCCGCCGCCCGGTCCGGGAGGCCGCAGTCCCGCGGGGTCAGCTGGGCGCGGCGGGCCTTGAGGAACGCGCCCAGCGCCCGGGGGCCGGAATCCGGTGTCATGCCTCCAGTGTCCCCGCGCCGCCGCGCTCGAAGGGGGGCAAGGTCTTTCCCAGGCAGGAACCCGCTCTCCCGCCCGGAGCGGAACCGACGGACTGTAGTGGAGCAACGACCACCACGTCTCGAGGAGAACACCCCGATGGCCAGGACCACCGTCACCTTCGACAGCGCCGGCATCACGCTCGCCGCCCACCTCCACACCCCGGACACGCCGGCCGACGGGCCGTGGCCCGCCCTCGTCGTCGGGCACCCCGGGACCGGGGTCAAGGAGCAGACCGCCGGCACCTACGCGCGGCTGATGGCCGAACGCGGCTTCGTCACCCTCGCCTTCGACGCCGCCTACCAGGGCGAGTCCGGTGGCCTGCCCCGCGGGCTCGAAGACCCCGCCCAGCGGGTGGAGGACTTCAAGGCCGCCGTCTCCTTCCTCGCCACCCGGGCGGAGGTCGACGCCGACCGCGTCGGGCTGCTCGGCATCTGCGCCTCCGGGGGCTACTCGCTCGCCGCTGCCAGGGGTGACCACCGCGTCAAGGCCGTCGCCACCGTCAGCGGGGCCGACGTCGCCCGCCAGTTCCGGTTCGGTGCCGACGGCACCCAGGATCCGGCCGTCTTCCAGGGCCTGCTCGACCTCGCCGCCCAGGCCCGCACCGCCGCCGCGCGGGGGGACGACCCCGGCGTCCTGACCATGTTCCCCGAGACCGCCGAACAGGCCGGTGCGCTCGGCGGTGAGCACGGTGTCGAGGGTTTCGAGTACTACTGCACCCCGCGCGGCGAGCACGAACGGTCCGCGAAGGCCCTCGCCTGGCCGAGCGTCGACAAGCTGGCCTCCTTCGACGCCTTCCACGCCGTTCCGCTCATCGCCCCGCGCCCGCTGCTCCAGATCGTCGGCAGCCGGGCCGTCACCTCCTGGATGGCCGTCGACGTCCACCAGCGCGCCACCGGCCCCAAGGAGCTCCACTGGATCGAGGGCGCGAGCCACGTCGACCTCTACGACAAGAAGGAGTACGTCGACCCTGCCGTCGAGAAGCTCGCCGGCTACTTCCGAGGCGCGCTCGCGACCGACGGAAAATGACCCACTAGGGGGAGGTCCGAACAAGTTACTCGCGCGTTGAACCTGCGGTGACGCGGGTCACCATCGGTTCACAGAGAGGTGAAGCGGATGGGCGCAACGACGCGCAGGTGGCTCACGACGGTCGTCGCCGCGGTGGCGGCACTCGCACTGGGGGCCGGGACCGGTCAAGCGGCCGAACGAGAACCGACCGGGCCCGTGCAGCCCACCATCCTCACCGCCGCCGTCTACTCGCTCGGGGCGCCCACCATCGCTCCTCCCGGGGCGAACGACTGGAACTGCAAACCCAGTGCGCAGCACCCCAACCCCGTTCTCCTCTCCAACGGGACCACCGCCAACGCCTACGAAAACTGGGCCAACCTCTCGCAGAAGCTCGCCGACGCCGGGTACTGCGTCTTCGCCGGGAACTTCGGGGGCGCCCCCGGCTCCTTCCTGCAGACCGTCGGGCCCGTCGCCGACACCGCGAAAGCGCTTGCCGCCTTCGGGGAACGGATCCTCGCCGCCACCGGGGCCGCGAAGCTCGACGTCGTCGGGCACTCGCAGGGCGGGATGAACATCCGGTACTGGATCAAGTACCTCGGGGGCGCGGACAGGATCAGCCGGCTCGTCGGGCTGTCGCCGTCCAACCACGGGACCGATCTCTTCGGGCTGCTGAGCACCCTCGAGATGATCCCCGGGGTCCCGGCCGCGCTCGGGGCCGTCTGCCAGGCCTGCAACGACCAGGCCGTCGGCTCGGACTTCCTCACCGACCTCAACGCCGGCGGGGAAACCGTGCCCGGCATCCGGTACACCGTCATCCAGACCCGCTACGACGACGTCGTGACGCCGTACCGCAGCGCTTTCCTCGCCCCCGCGCCGAACGTGCGGAACATCCTGCTGCAGGACGTCTGCGGCCTCGACTTCACCGACCACCTCGGCATCACCTACGACCCCGTCGCGCAGGGGCTGGTGCTGAACGCGCTCGATCCCGCGCACGCGAAGACGCCGCCGTGTGTCTTCGTGCCGCCCGTCATCAGCTGAGTTTCGCCACATGAGACATAACCCACCGCCGGGGCGGATTTGCGCTCCGGCGGTGTCACTCTCGAAGCATGTACTGGCCGGTTCCGGCGTCCTGGACGCCCCACGACGAAGCCGAGCTGGTCGCCGGCTGGCGGCTGTGGCTCGAGCTGTCCGATCGCGCCTGGCCGACCGCCGCCTGGGACGGGACCCCGGCCGGCGCCGTCCGCCAGCTGCGTGACCTGCTCGCCGCGTGCGACGAGATCGAGACCGCCTACCGCGCGGCCGCCGATGAGCCGTCGCCCGGGTTCCTGAGCCTGACGCAGGGCCTCGCCGTCACCGCGGGCTCGGCGATTTCGCTGTGGTTCGACGACTTCGACCAGCTCGACGGTGAACGCGCGGCCCTGCTGCACGAGGACCTCGCCCGGTTCGCCGAGCAGGCGGAACAGGTCCTGACGCTGCTGGCGGTCAACGGCGGCTGGGCCGGCCTCGACGAGGTGCGGCGCCGCCCGGCCTAAACCGCCGTCGGATCGGTGCCACCCGCCGCGACCGGCCGGAACCGCGTGCCGCACAGGTCGGCCAGCGGGCGGTCCAAGGTCAGCTCCGAGTCCGGTGCGATCGCCCAGCCGAGCTCGACGACCGTGTCGGCCTCCTCCCGGTACTCGACCTGGTGCGTGACGTGCCCGTCGGCCACCGACCATTCGCCGCCGACGGTCAGGTGCAGCCGGGCGGTCAGCCGGCCCGGGGCCGGGACGTGCCAGCGGAACCGGTGCACGAGGAACTCCGTGCTCCAGCTCGCCCAGTACATCCAGCCCGAGCCGTCCGGGCGGAAGCCCAGGTCCGAGTACTCGGGGTCGTTCGGGTAGACCTCCTGTTCCGACCAGTAGCCGAGCAGCGGGTTGTCCATGAGCGGATCGTCCCAGGCACAGCAAGTGATTAGGCCGCTTGGCCGAGCGGAACGGGGTCGGGCGTGGGTACTACAGCAGGCATGAACCGGACAGAGGCCACCGCCGAACGAGGCGAGAAGAGCGACACCGCGCACCTGCTCGGCCGCGCCGGCATGGCGTGCTACGGCGTCGTGCACCTCGTCATCGCCTACCTCGCCCTGCAGGTCGCCTTCGGCGACAGCGAGCAGGCCGACCAAAAGGGCGCCCTGCAACAGATCGGCTCGACGGCGTTCGGGCAGGTCCTGCTCTGGATCGTCGCCGTCGGCCTGATCCTGTTCGGGCTCTGGCAGTTCATGATGGCCGCCACCGGGTACGAGTGGGTCAGCGGCGGCAAGCGGACGCGTAAGCGGATCGGCGCGGCCGCGCGCGGTGTCGTCGTGATCGCGCTGGGCATCAGCGCCATCCGCATCGCCACCGGCAGCGGGGGCGGTGGGTCCAGCAACCAGAACCAGCAGGAGTTCACCGCCAAGCTGCTCCAGCTGCCGGCCGGGCCGGCGCTGGTCGTGATCGCCGCCGCGTGCGTGCTGGGGGTCGCCATCGCCGCCGGCGTCAAGGGCGTGAAGAAGAAGTTCCTCGAGGACCTGAACACGACCGAGCTGCCGGGCAAGACCAAGCGCTGGATCGGCTGGGTCGGCACCACCGGCTACCTGGCGAAGGGGCTCGTCCTGGCCGTCGTCGCGATCCTGCTGGCCATCGCCGGTTTCCAGGCCGACCCGAACAAGGCCGGCGGGCTGGACGCGGCCCTCAAGACCCTCGCCGCCCAGCCGTTCGGCCCGGTTCTGCTCACCGTCGTGGCGCTCGGCCTCGCCGCGTTCGGCGCGTACTGCTTCGGCGCCGCCTGGGCGCACAAGCGCTGAGGGAGTGCCTGTCGGTTTCCTGTCGATCACCGTCCGGAGCTTCGGGTCCGGGTGCTCGGTGCCCTACTTTGAGTCGGGTCAGTTGAATTTTCACCTACCCGGGAGCTGAAACCGATGTTCGGACGATTCAAGGACGTGGCCCTGTTGCTGGGGAGGATCGGCGTCGCGGTCGTCTTCCTCGCGCACGGGCTCCAGAAGTGGAACAGCGGCATCGACGGCACGGCGAAGTTCTTCGAGATGTCGGGCATCCCGCTGCCGACGGCCGCCGCGGTCTTCGCAATGACCGTCGAGATCCTCGGCTCGGTCGCCTTCATCGTGGGCTTCCTGCTGCCGCTCGTCGGCATCGGCTACGTCGTGATCTCGGTCGGCGCGCTGCTCTCGGTGCACATCGACAACGGCCTGACCGGCCAGGGCGGCTACGAACTGGTCCTGGTGCTCGCGCTCGCCGGGCTCGCCCTCGGCTTCAACGGCGGCCGGATCTCGCTCGACCACCTGCTGTGGGGCCGCAAGCGCGCCCGCCGCGACGTCGAAGCGGGCGAGCTGCAGAACGCCTGATTCCCCGGTCTGCCGCGCTTGTCGTGAGTGGTAAGGCGGGTTCTAACCCGCCTTACCACTCACGAGGCCGGGGTGGACTGTGTCAGGCGGGGAGGTCCGCCGTGGTGCGTTCCGCCTCGCGGCGGGCGGCCAGCTTCGCCGGGTCCGCGTTGCTGATGTGGACCAGGTGGACGCCCGCGGCCAGGGGGACGAGCAGGCCGTCGAGGATGCCCTCCGGCTCGGTCCAGTCCCGGGTGGACAGCACCCGGTCGCCGGCGGTGAGGCCGAGTTTCGCCGCGCGAGCCCTGGCTTCGGCCAGCACCTCGTCCACAGTGGACTCGAAGAGCGCGGCCGTGCCGCCGGGGATCGGGACCAGCGGGCGGTACTGGTCGCCGGCCAGCCGCGCCTCGCTCAGGTAGTCGAACGCGCCGCCGCCGGGCGGCTCGGCGAGGCCGCGGCCCATCGGGTCGAGCGTCACGACGGCGGTGGCCGCCGCGCCGGTCGGCTCCGGGTCGTCCGGCCCGACGAACGCCACCCGCGCACCCGCGCCTTCGGCCACCACGCGGGCCCCGCACCACCACGCCCCGAGCAGCACGCCGACGGTCTGCCAGTGCGCCGGGAGCTGCACCGCCACGGCGTCGCCCGGCTCGACGTCGAACTCCTCGGTCAGCCAGTTGGCCGTCTTCGCCGCCCAGTTCGCGGTGGTCGCCACGGACAGCTCGACGCGGCTGCCCAGCTGGTCGTCGTAGTGGGTGATCAACGGTTGGGCGGCCGGCAGCGGGCGCAGCAGCTCGTCGGTCAGGCTCATGGGGACAAGGCTAAAGCGCGGACCGCGCGCCGCGCCGGTTGACACCGGCTGATCGTCCTCAGTACATTTGCTTTGAAAGCAAAGTTATCTCGGAAGCTGGGGGACAGCATGACGATTCTCGTCACCGGGGCCACCGGACACGTCGGGCGCACGGTGGTCGACGCGCTCGTCGCCGCAGGTCAGGACGTCCGCGCGGCGAGCCGTGACGCCGCGAAGCTCGACGTGCCGGACGGCGTCGCGAAGGTGAGCGCCGACCTGGAGGACGCCTCGACGCTGGAGCCCGCGCTCGACGGCGTCTCCGCGGTCTTCCTCTACGTCCGACCTCAGGGCATCGAAGGGTTCGTGAAGGCGGCCGAGGCGGCCGGCGTGCGGCACGTCGTGCTGCTCTCCTCCGGGGCGACGCTCGAGCCGCGGTCGGCGCAGAGCCGCATCGCGCGCCTGCACCGCGTGGTGGAGGAGGCGCTCATCGCCGCGCCGTTCGCCGAGACACTCCTCAACCCGGGCTCCTTCGCGACGAACGCCCTGGGCTGGCGCCGGGACATCGCGGACGGCGTCGTCCGCACGCCGTACCCGGACTCGCGGGCCGGCGCGATCCACGAGCGGGACATCGGCGAAGTGGCGGCCAAGATCCTCGCCGACGGCTCGCACGCGGGGCAGGCGCTGCAGCTGAGCGGGCCGGAGCCGATCAGCTTCCGCGAGCAGGCGGCGGTGCTGGCGGACGTCCTAGGCCGGCCGCTGCGGGTCGAGGAGCTGACGCCGGAACAGGCCGCCGAGCGGATGACGGCGCTCGGCTGGCCGCCCGAGGTGCCGCCGGAGGTCCTGCGCGCGATGGAGCGGACGGTGCGGGAGCCGTCGGTGGTGACGGACGTGGTCCGCGCGGTGACCGGCCAAGCGCCGCGGACGTTCCGTCAGTGGGTGGAGGAGCACCGCGCCGACTTCAGTTGACGCAGGTGACTCCGGGGGAGGCCTCGAGCAGCGGCGCCGCGGCGGGGGCGGCGCCGCTGCCCGAGCCGCCACCGGAACCGCCGCCCGCCGGGACCTGGGCCGCCGCGGCCGGGGCGGGACGGCCCGCCAGGCCCGCCACGAACTCGCGGACCGCCTTCAGGTCGATCTGGACGATGCTCTGCCCGTCCGCGCTGCGGCCGTTCGCCGTCACCACCGGGATCGTCGCGAACGTCAGGTCACCCGACGCGATCCCCTTCGCCTGCTGCGCGAACTGCAGCAGGTCGAGGCCAGGATCCAGGGTCAGCGACCGGTGGACCGCGTCCATCAGGTCGTTCAGCATGCCGGGGCTGGTCAGCGTGCCCGCCGACAGCAGCTGGTGCAGCGCCGACGACAGGAACGCCTGCTGCCGCACGATCCGGTCCAGGTCGCCGCGCGGCAGGTTCTTGCGCTGCCGGACGAACGACAGCGCCTCGCCGCCCGAGACCGTCTGCTCGCCGCGGCGGAAGTTCGCACCCGAGTCCTTGTCCTCGGTCGCGTGGTTCAGGCACACCTTGACGCCGCCGAGCGCCTCGGTCATCAGGTAGAACCCCAGCAGGTTGATCTCGGCGTAGTGGTCGATCCGCACCCGCGTCAGGTCCTGCAGCGCCTGCACCAGCACGCGGCGGCCTTCGGTGTCGGAGTCGCGTTCGATCTTCGCCTGGTCGCGCTCGCCCTGCCCCCGCATCGCCTGCGCCGCGCGCGCCTTCGCCACGCCGTACGCCGAGTTGATCTTGGCTTCGCCGCGGCCCGGGATGGCCGTCCAGGTGTCGCGCGGGATCGAGACCGCCGACGGCTTGCCGCCGTTCTTCGGCACCCGCAGCAGGATCATCGTGTCGGTGTTCACCGCGCCGTCGTTGGCTTCGGTGCGCAGCTGCCGCAGCACCCGCGGCGGCAGCGCGTTGCCCTGCGCGTCCGTGCGGGCGTCGCTGCCGACGAGCAGGATGTCCTCGGCGCCGTCGTCCGCGGGCGGCGGCGCGGGCTCGCCGGCCCGCGGGGTGAGCGCGTCGGTCGTCGGGACCGTGCTCTGCAGCTGGTCCTTGGTGACGTAGACGTAGCCGCTGGCGCCGAGCGCGAGCAGGGACACCAAGCCGACCGCCACGCGGCGCGTCACCCGGCCTGCGCGACGCACCCGCGAAGGCGCAGGCGCTTGCCGCGGAAACGGCGACGGCTTCCAGTCGTCGCTCTCCGTCACCGGTCGGGCTTTCGCCTCCGGTTCTTCCTGGTCGTCTGCCACGCCGGCTTTCCTCCCCCGAACACCCTGCGTACCCAGTCTAGTTGACGCAGGGGACGTCGCCCGCCGTGATCGGCGGCGCGGCGGGGGTGGCCGGGGCCGCGGGCGGCTTCGTGGCCGGCGACGTCGGCGCGCCACCGGCTCCGGCGGCCGAGTTCCGCAGGTCCTTGCCCAGCAGCACGCGCACGTGCCCGGCCGGGACGTCCCGGTCCGGCTCGGCCTGCGCCGCCGTGCCCAGCGCCTGCTTGACCAGGCCCAGCGCGGTGTCGTCGCCCGGGTGGTAGCGGAGGACGGTGGCGTTGCGGGTGCTCAGCCGCTGGTCCGCGGCGAGCGTGAAGCCCTTGCTCTGCAACGTGGCGTGGGTCTGGCCGGCCAGCGACGGCGAACCCGAGCCGTCGAACAGCTCGACCGTGACGGCCTGCGCGCCGGCCAGCTGCGTCGACGTCGGCGTGGCCGGGGTGTCGCCGTCCGACGTCAGCCGCGTCACCTCCGCCGCCACCTGGGCCGGGTCGACGCGCAGCACGTCGGCGCCGCCGATGGTCGCGTTGCCCAGCGTCGGAATGGTATGGAACTCGATCCGGCCGCCGGTCAGGCCGCGCATCTGCTCGGCGAACTCCGTCAGGTCCCAGCCCTGGGACAGCACCACGGACTTCTTCACCGCCGCCACCAGGTCGGCGATCTTGCCGGGGCTGGTCAGCACGTCGGTCGAGATCACCTTGCGGGCCAGCCCGGACAGGAACGCCTGCTGCCGCGCGATCCGGTCGAGGTCGTAGTTGGGCAGGCCGTAGCGCTGGCGGACGAAGGCGAGCGCCTGCACGCCTTCGATCGTCTGGCGCCCGCCCGGCAGGTCGACGCCGGACTTCGTTTCCTTGACCGGACCCTTGAGGCAGACCTCGACGCCGCCGATGGACTTGGTGATCTCGTAGAAGCTCGCCAGGTTGACCTCGGCGTAGCGGTCGATCATGCCCGGCTTGCCGATGAACTTCTCGATCGTGGCGATGAGGTTCTTCCGCCCTGCGACCTTCGCCTGCGCGTCGGCTTCCTTGAGGTCGGTCATGCCCTGGCGCTGCAACGCCCGGTAAGTGTCCGTGTACGCGTAGACGAACGCGCTGTTGAGCTTGTGCTTGCCGAAGCCGCCGGTCAGCTCCACCCACGAGTCGCGGGGGAACGAGATCGCGATCGCCTGCTTCCCGTTCTGGGGGATGTGCACGAGGATCATCGTGTCGGTGTTCAGCTCGCCGTCGGAGACGCCGGCGTGCAGCATGTCCAGCACCTCGCGGGGCAGCGGGTTGCCCTGCGCGTCGGTGCGGCTGTCCTGGCCGACCAGCAGGATGTCGACCGCGCCGTCGAGCGGCTTCGCGTGCGCTTCGGTGTCGGCGAAGACGTTCGTGGTCGTCAGGCCGGTGTTCGGGTCGCCGATGTAGTTCCAGCCGTACCAGGTCAGCGCCAGGATGGCGACGGACAGCAGGGACACCACGACCTTGCCGCCGCGGCGGGCGAAGACCGCGACACCGTGGCCGGTCCGCCCCCGGCGCGCCGGGATGGTCGGCGCAGCCTGTTCGGTCACGCGCTTCCTCCCCTGTGACCCCGTACTTCCCCCAGGACACCAGTGTGTCTCCACCGAGACTCTACTGAGGGTGTTGTGGGACCTCCGTAGGCTGGGGGCGGATTGCCCCTTCCGGGGCGCGAGGGAAAGGCGGGAAGATGCGGGTCCTGGTCACCGGTGGTGCCGGCTTCATCGGGTCGCACTACGTCCGGCAGGTGCTGACCGGCGCCTACCCGGCGTTGCGCGACGCCGAGGTGGTGGTGCTGGACAAGCTCACCTACGCGGGCAACGAGGCCAACCTGGCCCCCGTGGCCGCCGACCCGCGGCTGCGGTTCGTCCGCGGCGACATCTGCGACACGGCACTGGTGGCCGACGTGTTGACCGGCGTGGACCTGGTCGTGCACTTCGCCGCGGAGTCGCATGTGGACCGCTCGATCCTCGGCGCCGCCGACTTCGTGCTGACGAACGTGCTCGGCACGCAGAACCTGCTGCAGGCGGCGCTGGAAGCGGGCGTCTCGAAGTTCGTGCACGTGTCCACCGACGAGGTGTACGGCTCGATCGAGCACGGTTCGTGGTCCGAAGACCACGTGCTGGAGCCGAATTCGCCGTATTCGGCGTCGAAGGCGTCGTCGGATCTGGTGGCGCGGTCGTTCTTCCGCACCCACGGGCTGCCGGTGTGCATCACCCGGTGTTCCAACAACTACGGTCCGTACCAGTTCCCGGAGAAGGTCATCCCGCTGTTCGTGACGAACCTGCTCGACGGCCGGAAGGTGCCGCTCTACGGCGACGGGCTCAACGTCCGTGACTGGCTGCACGTGGACGACCACTGCCACGGCATCCAGCTGGTCGCCGACGGCGGCCGCCCGGGCGAGATCTACAACATCGGCGGCGGCACCGAGCTGACGAACCGCTCGCTGACGGAGAAGCTGCTCGAGGCGGTCGGCGCGGGCTGGGACAGCGTCGAACCGGTCGAGGACCGCAAGGGCCACGACCGCCGGTATTCGGTGGACATCACGAAGATCGGGAGTGAGCTGGGGTACGCTCCGCGCGTCTCGTTCGAGGACGGCCTGGCCGGGACAGTGGCCTGGTACCGGGACAACCGCGCGTGGTGGGAACCCCTCTCCGAGCGGGCCGCGCTGAAGAAGTAGGGGTTTTCTGTGCCACTGACGGTACTCGTGCCCGGGGGATCCGGGCAGCTCGGCCGCGATCTCGCCGCGTTGGCGTCCCCTTCGGTGGACGTCCTGGCGCCCGGTTCGGCCGAGCTGGACGTGACGGTGACGGGCCAGGTCCTGGCCGCGGTCGGGGCACTGGCCGACCGGGCCGCGGAAGCGGGCTCGTCCCCGGTGGTGATCAACGCGGCGGCGTACACGGCGGTCGACAAGGCCGAGACGGACGAGGAGCGGGCGTTCGCGGTGAACGCGGACGGCCCGCGCGTGCTCGCGGCAGCGTGCGCATCCCGCCGGGTACCGCTGATCCACGTGTCGACGGACTACGTCTTCCCCGGCGACGGTACGGCGCCGTACGAACCTTCGGACCCGCTGGGCCCGCGGTCGGCGTACGGCCGCACGAAGGCGGCGGGCGAGGACGCGGTGCTCGGCTCCGGGGCGTCTTCGTGGGTGGTGCGGACCAGCTGGCTCTACGGGCGGTCCGGCACGAACTTCGTGAAGACCATGGCCGCGCTGGAGTCTTCCCGGCCGACGTTGTCCGTTGTGGACGATCAGGTGGGCGGTCCCACGTGGACGGCCGACCTGGCGGCGGGCTTGCTCGAGCTGGCCGCACGGGCGGCTTCGGGAGACGGGCCGGCGCAGCGGGTCCTGCACTGCGCGAACGCGGGTTCGGTGAGCTGGTGCGGATTCGCGCGCGCGGTGTTCTCGCACCTGGGTGCGGACCCGGCGCGGGTTCAGCCGTGCACGACGGCGGAGTTCCCGCGGCCGGCGGCGCGTCCCGCGTACTCGGTGCTGTCGCCGGTTGCCTGGAAGGCGGCGGGGCTGACGCCGCTGCGGTCGTGGGAAGAGGCGCTGGACGCCTACTTCGCCGCCGCGTAGGCCAAGACTCAAGCGCCCCAATGTGGCGGGGGGGGGGGGGGGGGCCCCCCCCCCCCCCCCCCCCCCCCGGGGGCGGGCCAACACCACAGAAGGGCGGGGTGTCGCGGCCGGGCGGGGCCCGAGAGGTGGGCGGCGCGGAGCACCCCCTAGGAAGACC